>JAQNCU010000301.1 GCA_029077775.1 Acidocella sp.
CCGCGAGGGCCGCGAAATCCCCGATGCCGCCATCATGTGCGCGCCGCAGCGCATAAAGCTGCACGGTGAGACCCCAGAGCTTTTCCCCACCCGCGACATCGGCAATGCTCAGCGCCCGGTGCGGCGCCACGGCAATGGTCGTGCACTGGTCACCGATCTCCAGCCGATGATACCCTGGTGCCTCGATGGCGGGGAGAAAAGACTGGCTGGAGTCGGCAATGTGATCGGCGAACACCTCGCCGGTGATAACCGCGCCGGATTCGAGTGTGACGCAAAACGCGCCCTGCGGCCCGCGCAGACCCGTAAGCGCGATGGGCGCACCGCATGTTGCGGTGATGAGCGGGGGGAGTTTCTCTGCGGTCTCCTGAGCCAAAACGTCCAGGCTCACGGCAATTTCCGCCTCGGTCCCAACAGAAAACCCAAGTGCGGCGAGCACCGCGCGCAGGCTGTCATCGGCGACGACATGGACCTCGCCATAAACATCCCGCCACTCAATCTCGATCCCGGCGGCGCGGGCCAGCCCATGCAATGCGTCCATGGCCCCGGTTACGCACGTCCCGGCACTGGAGATCAAGATGCGACCGCGCGTAAATAGGCCAAAAATTCTGCGCAGAAACGTTGCGCGGTGGTGTGATTAACCTTGGCGGCCAGTGCCTCATACCGGGCCTGGCGTTCCGCCAGAGGCATGACGAGCCCCTGGTGCATGGCATTGGCCACGGCATCGGCGTCGAACGGATTGACGATCAAAGCCTCGGTCAGTTCGTCAGCCGCACCGGCGAAACGTGAGAGCACGAGCACGCCCGGATCGGCCGGGTCCTGGGCGGCGATGTATTCCTTGGCGACGAGGTTCATGCCATCGCGCAACGGCGTGACCAGCCCGATTTTGGCGCGACGGTAAAACCCCGCGATGGCGTTGCGCTTAACTGGGTGGGTCATATAACGCAGCGGCACCCAGTCGAAATCTGAGAACTCACCGTTAATGTCTCCGGCGCGGCGGTCGAGTTCTCGGCGCAGCGTCTGGTATGACCCAACCTCCTGACGGGAGCGGGCGGCGATCTGCAAAAAATTCACGGCACGGCGGTGCTGCGGATAGGTATACAGCAACCGCCCAAAGGCATCGAAACGTTGCGGCAACCCTTTTGAATAATCCAGCCTGTCCACGCCCAGTACCAAAGCGCGGTTGCCCAGGCTCTCGCTCATGCGTTTGGCATCCGCGCTATGCGCCGCGCGCTCCGCCAGGAGGGTGAATTTTTTTGCATCGATGCCAATGGGCGTGAGGACCACGCGGATTTTCCGGCCCTCATAGACGAAACAATTTTCCGCATTCGGCGCCGCGCCCAGCATCAGAATGGCGTTGTCGAGGAACGCCTGGACATCGCCCTGGGTCTGAAAACCGATGACATCACAGGCCGACAGCGCGCCCAGCATTTCAATGGCGGGCGGCAATACCTGTAGCAGCGAGGGCGGTACGAAAGGGATGTGCAGAAAAAACCCGATGCGGTTTTGCACGCCCAAAGCGCGTAATTCAGCGGCCAGGGTGAAAAGCTGATAATCGTGAATCCAGATAAGATCATCAGGGCCGATCAGCGGACGCAAAGTTTCCGCAAAGGCGCGGTTGACGATGCGATAGGCATCGTAATCCGGCCTGTTGAAGCGCAGCAGACCGGTACGGTAATGCAACAAAGGCCAAAGCGCGCCATTGGCGAACCCGTTATAGAATTTCTGGTAATCGCGCTCAGCGATGTCGATGGTGGCATAGGTGACGCCCTCATCCGATGTGATGCATTGCGCCACGGTGGAGGTCTCCTCGGCGCGCTTGCCGCTCCAGCCGAACCAGAGTGAGCCCGCGGTGGCCGCATCGGCCAACGCCACCGCAAGCCCGCCCGCCGCCGCTTTGTCTGACGGCGCGGGCACGCGGTTTGACACGATGATCACCCGCCCGGCCGGGTGGGCAACCAGGGGCCTGGGGCTGGCGCAGGTTTCCGGCGGCTGGCGCGGGCCTGGTGGTTTTTTGCGTTTTGGCGTGACCGCCGCGACCTTGGGCATTGTTCCTAGATTGGCCAGCAAGGCTTGCGCTTCAACAGCAGAGGCGGTTTTATCTGCCCGAAATGTCTTTAAAACGTCTCACACATTATCAGTTCAACTTGGTAGCGACCTGCGCAAACCATGTGGGGTTCAAATGAAAATCAACCGCCGTATTTTTATGTCCAGCGCCGCCACCCTGGGTTCCGGGGTCACCATGATGCCCGCGCCCGCGCAAGCAGCGCCTGAGGCGTTGCGGTTGGTCCTGGTGGGTGATTGGGGCAGGCGCGGGCATGATGACCAATGGCGGGTGGCCGAACAAATGGGCCGCACGGCGCAGGCTTTCGGCAGCCAATACACCGTCTCGGTCGGTGATAATTTTTATGAAAATGGCGTCTCGGGCCTTGATGACCCGCAATGGCAAACCTCTTTTGAGCGGATTTATACCGCGCCCGCGCTGCAAACCCCGTGGAAGATCATCCTCGGCAACCATGATTATCGCGGAAATGTTCAGGCCCAGCTTGATTATAGCAAGACCAGCCCGCGCTGGCGGCTGCCCGCGCGCTATTATGTCGACCGGCAGATGCTGCCCGATGGCGCGGTCGCGGATTTTTTCTTCCTCGACACCTCACCCTTCATCCGCAAATATGAAGGCTCGAAGACCGATATCTCCGGCCAGGACAGTGCCGCTCAGCTCGCCTGGCTCGATCATGCGCTGGGCGCATCCCAGGCGGCGTGGAAGATCGTGGTCGGCCACCACCCGATCTACACAGCCCTCAGCGATGCCGATGGCTATGACCACGACACGCCGGACCTCATTGCCCGGCTGGACCCGGTGTTGAAGGCGCATGACATCAAGCTGTATATTTGCGGGCATGATCATTGCCTGCAATCCGTGCAGATGGACGGCACGCATTATGTCGTGAACGGAGCGGGCTCCCAGACCTATAGGCCCGGCCCGGCCATTCGTGGCGGCTTCGCCTCAGGCGCGCATGGTTTCATGACCTTGCAGGTCACCGCCGCGCGGTTGGACTACGCCTTGATCGACATGTACGGTAAAACGCTCTACGCCCGAAGCCTTACGCGCGCATGATCGCGCGGGGTTAAAACCGGAGGGCGGCATGATCATCGTGCATCATCTGAACAATTCGCGGTCCCAGCGGGTGATCTGGTTGCTCGAAGAACTCGGGCTCGATTACGAGGTCAAACGATATGAGCGTGACGCGGCCACCATGATGGCGCCGAAGGAACTGCGCGCGGTGCATCCGTTGGGAAAATCCCCCGTGATCACCGACAAATCCAGCCCCGATCGCCCGGTCACGGTCGCTGAGACCGGGGCGATCGTCGAATACATCATCGAGACTTATGGCGCGGGCCGGTTGATCCCAGCCCCTGGCACGCCAGAGCGGCAACATTACCGTTACTGGATGCATTACGCCGAAGGCTCGGCAATGCCGCCACTGGTCATGAAGCTGGTTTTCGGCGCGCTGCCGAAATCCCGGCAATTGCCGTTTTTCATGAAGCCGATCGCCCGCGCGCTGATGGGCGGTATCACCACATCCTATCTCGACCCGCAAATCGCCGCCCATATCCGCTTCTGGACACAAACGCTCGAGGCATCAGCCTATTTCGCGGGCGATGATCTGACAGGTGCCGATATCATGATGAGCTTCCCCGTAGAAGCCGCCGCCGTGCGCGCCGCCCTGCCGCCCGTGGTGCACACCTACCTCACCGCGCTGCAAGCCCGCCCGGCTTATCAACGCGCACTTAGCCGGGGTGGGCCGTATAAGTTGATGGGTGGGTAATGCGTGATGTTGCCACGGCCGCTGGTCCATAGTTAAACCTTATTTGAATCCGGGCACTGGGATTTGGCCCCAATAATGCCCGTGACCCAGAGTTATACCAATCGCCGTAAAGGATGACACTTGGCATAACACTCTTTGCTGACGCGCGGCCGCCCCACCAGCCCCGCAGTATTATGCCAATCCGCGAAGACAGCGACACATCCAA
>JAQNCU010000302.1 GCA_029077775.1 Acidocella sp.
GAATATCCGCCCGCCAGCTCATGGCCCGGCCACCGTAACCTCAGGCGGCGGCACCACCTTCACCAATCCGGCGATGAGGTCGATCTCGGGCACCGCAGCGCGGGTAAAAGGCACCAGCCAGCCGCCCGGCGTAATCTCAAGGCTGGTCCCGGCCCCGTAATCATGCACCGCGGCAATGCTGCCCAGCGCCGCGCCGCCTTCATCCACCACCCGCAGCCCAACCAGATCCGCGAGGTAGAATTCGTCCTCATCGGGGGGCGGCAGGGCGTCGCGCGGTGCGAACAGCTTGGTATTGGTCAGGCGCTCAGCCTCCAGCCGGTCGGTGATCAGGCGCGGCCCGGCGGACGTGATCTCGCTCAGCCGCGCCACATTATCATGCAGCCAGACCAACGAGAATCGCCGCCCCGCCTCGTCGGATAACGGATAATCCGCCAGCGCGTCCGCCTCGGCGGTAAAGGCATTGACGCGCACGTACCCGCGCACGCCATACGGCTTGCCGATCACGCCCATCAGGATCATCCGCCCGTCCACAAACCCCCCAAACCTGTGTGTTCAGGCGGCGGCCTTGGCGCGCTCGGCGGCGCGCTCCTGCGCCTTTTTCTTGGGCGCGGATTGCTTGGGCTGCTCCGGGTACACAGGCATTTTGATCAGCCCGGCCTTGCCCAGAAACTTCGCCACCCGGTCGGTCGCCTGCGCGCCATTGGCGATCCAGTGCGTCAGACGCTCGGTCACCAGGGTCACACGCTCAGCATGGTCGGCGGGCAACATCGGGTTATAGGTGCCAACACGCTCGATGAACTTGCCATCGCGCGGGCTGTTCGCATCGGCGATCACGATATGATAAAACGGACGCTTCTTGGCCCCGGCGCGCGACAAACGAATTTTAACAGACATCACAAACTCCCAAACATAAAAAAAACCAAAAAACCCCACCGCCTAAAATGGGCGGCGCCCACCTTTTTGCCCACCTGATTGCCCACCCAGGGCGGCCTGCATCTGGCGCATCATCGCCTCCTGCCCACCCGCCTTGTTCATGCGCTTCATCATCGTCGACAGATCGTCGAACTGCTTCAGCAGTTTATTAACCTCCTGGACCGACGTGCCAGACCCCGCCGCCACGCGCTTCTTGCGGCTCGCCTTCAACAAATCCGGGTTGGCGCGCTCGGCCTTGGTCATCGACCCGATAATCGCCGCCTGGCGTTTAAACACGGTGTTATCGAGGTTGGCATCCGCCAGTTGCTGCTTGATCTTGCCCACCCCCGGCAACATCCCCAAAATCCCCGACAGCGAGCCCATTTTCGAGATCTGCTTCAACTGGCTGGCATAATCCTCAAGGTCGAACTTGCCCTTCGCCATTTTTTTCGCGAGTTTCTCAGCCGCCGCCTGGTCGATGGTCTCCGCCGCACGCTCCACCAGCCCGACGATATCGCCCATGCCGAGGATACGCCCGGCGATCCGTTCCGGGTCGAACAAATCGAGCGCATCCAGCCCCTCACCCGTACCAATCAGCTTGATCGGCGCGCCCGTCACCGCCCGCATGGACAATGCGGCACCGCCCCGCGCATCGCCGTCAATCCGGGTCAGCACAATGCCGGTAATGCCCAATGCCGCGTTAAATGCCGTCGCGGTGCTCACCGCGTCCTGGCCGGTCATCGCATCCACCACCAGCAAGGTCTCAGCCGGGTTCACCGCAAAGCGGATAGATTTGACCTCCTCCATCAACGCCAGATCAATCGAGAGCCGCCCCGCCGTGTCCAAGATCACGACATCGAACACCTCCCGGCGGCCCATCTCCATCGCCCGCGCGGCAATCTGCAACGGGCTCTGCCCCGCGATGATCGGCAAGGTCGCAACCCCGGCCCGCTGGCCCAACTGCTCCAACTGCAATTGCGCCGCCGGGCGCTGCGTATCCAGGCTGGCAAGCAGCACTTTCTTGCGCTCCCGGGTCTTCAGCCGGACCGCGAGCTTGCCCGAACTCGTGGTCTTGCCCGAGCCCTGCAACCCCACCATCAAAATCGGCACAGGTGAAGCCGCCGCCAGATTAACCGGCACCGCCCCGCCACCCAGCGCATCCACCAGCGCGTCGCTGACGATTTTAACCACCATCTGGCCCGGTGAGACCGAGCGCAGAACCTCCACCCCCACAGCCTTCTCGCGCACCTGCTGGATGAAATCCTTCACCACAGGCAACGCCACGTCGGCATCCAGCAGCGCCAGCCGGATCTCCCGCAGCGCCTCGGTCACATCGGCTTCACTCAGCGACCCGCGGCGGCGGAGCTTCTCAAAAACCTCGGAAAACTTGCCCGACAGCGAGTCGAACATGATACACCATCCCCAACACAAAACACGCCGTGGTGCGAACCCTCGCAGCACGACGCCATAAACTCCCACGCGCTCTGCGCTTAGTTCAGTGGGGAGTCAAGAATAAGCCGCTTTTTGAAAAAAAACGGCACCAAAAACTTTTGTGACTCCGGGCCTTATGTGTTTTGCGTATACGTGAACGAAGCGTTGATCTTGTCCAGCAAATGCTGGCCAGCGGTGGTGGGCGCATAGCGGGGCACCGCACCGGGGGCCAGACAGCTCGGCAGGCAGGCCACCGGGGCGGTGAAATCGGGGTCGAAAAAAAACGGCAGCGAGTACCGCTCATGCCCCGAGACATTCACCACCCGATGCAGAGTGGAGGTGAACACGCCGTTCGTCCAACGCTCCATCATATCGCCGATATTCACGACAAAACTGCCGGCTATCGGCGGTGCGTTCAGCCAGATACCATCCGCCCGGCGCACCTGGAGACCGCCCGCTTCATCCTGCGCCAAAATCGTCAGGCACCCGTAATCCGTATGCGCGCCCGCGCCGATCTGGTCTGGCGTAATCCGCCCGGCCTGCGGCGGGTAATGCAGCGGCCCCAACGTCGTCATCGGCGCGGTCAGCCAGGGCGTGAAAAAATCCTCCTCCAATGCCAGCGCCCCCGCAAACGCCCCTAGCAACAAGCCACCCAGCGCCGCCATCGCGGCGTAATAGTCAGACATCGTGGCCCGCCAACCCGGCAGATCCGGCCATTGGTTGGGGCCGTGCAACGGGGTTTTGGCGAGGACCAACGGATGCGTTGCGGGCAGATCCCGGCCGATTTTCACCCCCTCCTTCAAATCCCCGGCGCGGGTTTGGCGCGCGGGGTCCAGGTTCTCGCCACCTATTTTGAACCAGCCACGATGGCAGGGCGAACGCTCGATATCGATTTTGGCCTTCTCCGCCTCGGGCAGCGCGAAAAACCGCTTCGCCGCGGCAAAGGCCTCGGCGATGAGCGTGGCGGGGACGCCATGGTTTACGATATAAAAAAAACCGGTGTTGCGGCAGGCATCGCCAATGGCGCGAATGGTGGCGGCGCGGTCGGCTTGCGCGCCACCGCGCAACGGGCCGATGTCGATAACGGGAAGTTCCGCCAGCGCGGGCCGGGCGGCGGTCAGGCTCGGGGCGAGGTCTATGGTCTCTGGCATGGCCCAGATGCTACCTCTCTGGCGTGCGGCCATCCAGAGGTAAAATATGGGCCAGTATCTTCTCGGGATCGATTTAGGGGCAGGCAGCCTGAAGGCCAGCGTGATCGACGCGCAGGGCGCTGTTCTGGGTGAGGCGAGCCATCCACTCGGCACGTCCATTCCGCATTTCGGCTGGTCCGAACAAGACCCCGCCGCTTGGTTCGCCGCCTTATGCGCGGCGGTGCCCCAGGCCCTGGCGCAAGCCAGCGTATTGCCTGGCGCGCTCGCTTGCATCGGCATCTCCGCGGGCGCGCATAGCCTGGTGCTCACCGGCCCGGATGGTAAAGTTTTGCGCCCCGCGATCATGTGGAACGACCAGCGCAGCGCCGCCGAGGCCGCCGCCTTGCACGTGGCAACGGGCGACATGATCATCGCCACCGCCTATAACCGGGTGAACCCGACCTGGACTTTGGCGATGCTGGCCTGGCTGCGCGCGCATGAGCCCGATGTCTTCGCGCAGGTCGAACGGCTGTATCTGGCCAAGGATT
>JAQNCU010000303.1 GCA_029077775.1 Acidocella sp.
TATCTGGCCAAGGATTATCTAAGGTTCTGCCTGACCGGCACCTGGGAGACCGATGCCTCAGACGCCGTAGGCACCTTGATGGCCGACGCAAAGCGCGGCGCATGGTCGCCCGAGATTTGCGCGCTGATCGGGTGGGATACGGGCCGGTTACCCCCCATCCGCCGCGCCACGGACGTGGTGGGCGGTGTGACCGCCCAGGCCGCGGCGCTGACCGGGCTGGCCCCCGGCACCAAACTGGTTTGCGGCGCGAATGACACCAGCGTGGAGTTTTTCGGCGTGGGCGCGGTGCGCCCTGGCATGGCGGCGGTCAAGCTCGCCACCGCTTGCGTGCTGTATGTGGCAACTGACGGGCCGCGCGTTGAGCCCCCGGTGTCATGCTATCCGCATATCATTGAGGGGATGTTCTACACGGCGGCGGGGACAAATTCCTGCGCCTCGGCGCATCGCTGGCTGCGCGATCTGATGTTCGCGGAAGGCGGGTTCGCTGAGATGGACAGGCTCGCCGCCACCATCGCCCCCGGTTCAGCGGGTTTGCTGTTTCATCCCTATCTACAGGGTGAGCGCGCGCCCTATTGGGACCCGCTTTTGCGCGGGGATTTCGTCGGGCTGACCATTTCCCATAACCGCGCGCATTTCGCCCGCGCTTTGTACGAGGGCATCGCCTTTTCCATCCGCGACCTGCTGGCCGCCACGCCGGACAGGCCCCGCGAATTCGACACGATCCGGCTGATCGGCGGCGGCGCGCGCAGCCTGTTGTGGCGGCAGATCATCGCGGATGTCACAGGGCTTTCCGTGCAGGTCATGGCAACGGGCGACGCCTCATTCGGTGTGGCCCTGGTGGCCGGGCTCGGCATCGGCATGTTCAGCACACCAGACGCCGCCATAAACACCTGCGTACACGTAACCGATGAGACCCACCCCGACCCGCACGCCCACGCGCTGTATGACCAGCTATTCGCCCTGTACCAACAAACCCAACAAGCCCTGGCTGGGATCAACCACCAACTCCACAGGGTATTGGGCACCTGATGCGAGCGCCCCAGTTCCAGATTTACAAAAATTTTTGCGCCGCTTTTTTCAAAAAGCGGCAGTCTTCCGCTCCCCCTGCCTTAACACAAACCTCTGTATCTTCCCGCTCGGCGTTTTTGGCAATTGCTCGATAAACGCGATCTCACGCGGGTAGGCATGGGCCGAGAGCCTGTGCCGCACATGCAGGCGCAGGGCCTCCGCCAGGCCATCGGTCGCCTCGAAGCCCGGGGCCAGCACGACAAAGGCTTTCACGATTTCCGTGCGCTCGGGGTCGGGTTTGCCGATCACCGCCGCCTCGATCACGGCGGGATGTTCGAGCAGCGCGCTCTCCACGTCGAACGGCCCGATCCGATAGCCTGAGGAGGTGATCACATCGTCATTGCGCCCGACAAAGCTGACATAGCCTGTGGGCGACATCTCCACCATATCCCCGGTGCGGTAATAGCCATTGGCGATGGCGGATGTGGGCTGGTTGAGATAGCCCCTGAACCACAACAGGGGGGAGCGGGCGATATC
Organism: Acidocella sp.; assembly: GCA_029077775.1. Lineage (GTDB taxonomy): Bacteria > Pseudomonadota > Alphaproteobacteria > Acetobacterales > Acetobacteraceae > Acidocella. The sequence continues at coordinate 1,546 of JAQNCU010000303.1, forward strand.
CACGGCCAGGGTGCCGGGGGCGTTGGCGGGCAATTCGGCATCATGATCATCGAGCACCGCGACGCGGTAGCCCGGCATGGGGAAGCCCGCGGCACCGGCATGGTGCTCATGGTCCAGGGCGTGATGGTTGTTCACCACCATGCCCAATTCGGTCTGGCCGTAATGGTCATAAATGGGTGCGCCCAGTTCAGCGGCAAACCAGCGTATCACCTCGGGGTTCAGCGGCTCACCGGCACTGCTCACGGCGCGGAGCCGGGATTTCAGGCCCGGTGGCGGCGCGCCGGCGGCGATCAGCATCCGAAACGCGGTGGGCGAGCCCGCGAGGTTCGTGATGCCGTGGCTGGCGATGATCCGGTACGTGCTCTGTGCCGTGAACGGGCCGTTATAGAGCGTGGTGGCGTGGCCCAGCAGCAGCGGGCCGATGACCGCATAGTACAACCCATAGGCCCAGCCCGGATCAGCGATGTTCCAGAATTTATCGCTGGCGCGCAGGCCGATGGCATCACGCATATAAATATAGAACGCGGGCATGGCGTTCAGCGGCACCGGCACACCTTTGGGCAGCCCCGTGGTGCCCGAGGTTGACATCAGCATGAACATCTCCTCACCCCGGCGCAAAACCGGGGTGAAATCCGGAGCAAAGCGGGCGAGTTCCATGTGCAGATTAATATCCCCCGGGGCCAACGCCGCCTCGGGCGGGGCGATGAGGATGGCGCGCGGGCGGGGCGCGATGCCGTCGAGCTTGGCAATGTTCGCCAGATCCGTGACCATCAGCCGGGCCTGGCTGGTCTTCAGCCTGTGTTCGATGGCGCTGGGGCCAAAGGCGGTAAAAAACGGCTGATACACCGCCCCCGCGCGCCAGGCGCCCAGGATACACACCAGCAATTCCGGGATACGCGGCAGCATTCCCGCCACCACATCGCCGGGTTTGATGCCCTGTGCGGTGAGCAAATTGGCAAAGCGCGCCGCATCGTCGCGTAAGTTCGCGAAACTATACTGAGCGCGCGCGCCGGACTGGTCCTCCCAGTCCAGGGCGATGGCATCCGGGTTGCGCGCCGCGTGGCGGTCGCAGCATTCAACGCAGGCATTATAGCCCGTATCTGGCGCGCCGGAGAGACAGCTAAGCAGGTCCGGCAGGTTAAAACCGGCATAGGCAGCGTGGTAATCTGGCAGCGGTTCTGAATCGTTCATCTGGCCTGGATCCTCCGGCTTTTTTATTATGGGCGTTGGCCTCATCCCTATCATGGCGCATGATGGCGGCAAAACCGGGAAGGGTGGGAAATGTCCGAGGTGAATGCCGCGCAGATCAGTTATTGGAACGAGGTCGCGGGCCCGAAATGGGTGCGCATCGGCGATGAGATGGACGCGCGCTTCGTGCGGATCACCGAGGCCTTGATGGCGCAAGCATCGCCGCAACCAGGGGCGCGCGTGCTCGATATCGGGGCAGGGACGGGGGCCACAGCATGGCCGCTGGCCCGCGCGGTGGGTGCGGGTGGCATGGTCACCGGCATCGACATCTCCGCGCCGATGCTGGGCGTGGCGCGGGCACGCGGCGCTGGCCACCCGAACGTCAGTTTCCTCGAAGCCGATGCCCAAATCCATGATTTCGGGGCTCAGAGGTTTGATCTTCTGTGCTCGCGCTTCGGCGTGATGTTCTTTGGCGACCCGGTCGCCGCCTTTGCCAATTTGCGCCGGGCCATGGCCCCTGCCGGGCGTCTATGCTTCGCCTGCTGGGCGCCGCTCGCGGCAAACCCGCATTGGGCAATACCGTTTGAGATCGTGGTTGCGGCCCTCGGCCCCCCCGCGCCACGCCACCCCCATGCGCCGGGGCCGATGGCCTTCAGCGACCCTGATTACGTAACCGGCATTTTGCAGGCTGCCGGGTTCACACACATCGCGGTAACACCCACCAACATTCCCATCATTGGCCGGTCAGTGGCCGAGGAGGCGCGGATTGCCGGGGTTTTGGGGCCATCCGGCGCGCTTTTGGATGAAAAACAAGCCGATGCCGATATGCGCGCGGCCATGCAAACACAATTCGCCACGGCTTTGTCCGCGTTCGCGCAGGCTGATGGCAGTGTCGCCAGCCCGGCCTGCGTGCACATCGTCACGGCGCGGCCGCAATGACCCAAGCGGTCGCTTTCCTCGCGCCGGAGGCCACGCCCCGCAAAATTCCCCGCCGCGCGGCCCTGGTCCTCTGGATATTGGCCGGGATTTTCGCCGCAGCCGCGCTCGGCGGCCCCGGCGAGACCGTGCCCAAGCCCGGCCCACGCCGCTTTCCTGACCGGGTTCGGAAGCCTTAAAGCCAGAGCAATATCCGATCAGGTTGACTCGACGAGACGACCTGATCGGATGAAATTGCTCGCAAAATTGAGGTTATACCAATCGCCGTAAAGGATGACACTTGGCATAACACTCTTTGCTGACGCGCGGCCGCCCCACCAGCCCCGCAGTATTATGCCAATCCGCGAAGA
>JAQNCU010000304.1 GCA_029077775.1 Acidocella sp.
TACCTGTCGCGCGCGGCCTGAGACTGGCCAGAATTGTATACGCCGCCCCTGCTCACCGCGCAGGCTGCCGCCGACAATCGCGATGCCCTCAGCCCGCAGGAATTTTTCCGCAAAACTCGCGTTCAGCTCCCCCACATCAGTAAGACCCTTGATCATACGCGCGCCACCGAATAATTTGGCTTGCAGCCGGCTGCGTAGTGCCCCGCGCCGCAACAGCCCGTTCACCAGCAATTCCATGGCGTGCACGCCAAAGCGCATCGCCGCGCCCTCGGGCTGTGCGCCACGCAAATTATTCGTATCCCCGGGCAACAAAAAATGGTTCATGCCGCCAATCCCCGCCTGGGGGTCCCAAAGACATGCCGCGATGCACGAACCCAGAATGGTGGTGAGCAGAAGCGTCGGGTCGGTATCCACATGCTGTTCGCCCTGCACGATATGGATCCGCTTTTCCGGCGCCGGGTTCGCTGCGGCGGTTTCCATCATGCCACGGGCTCACGCCGGTTTGCATTGGCGCTCAACAATATCCGCTCGGCGATGCGTTCCAGCGGCAATTGCCGGACCACCGCGCCGATTTCATGTGCCACTTTCGGCATGCCGTATACCACGCTGCTTGCCTCATCCTGGCCGATGGTTTCAGCCCCCGCCTCACGCAACGCCAACAGCCCATCCGCCCCATCCCGCCCGAGGCCCGTCAGGATCACCCCGATCACCCGCGCACCGAGGCTGCGTAATACCGACGCGAACATCACATCAACCGAGGGTCTGTGGCCGTTCACCCGCTCGGCCTCGCTTAGCCGGATGCGCGGCGCCGCCCCGGTAGTGATCTCCAGATGGTGGCTGCCCGGAGAGAGGTAAATTTGTCCAACCTTTAAAACAGCACCATCCACAGCCTCGGTCACAGCCGGATGGCATAATTTGTTCAGCCTCTCGGCAAAGCTTTTGGTGAATTGCGGCGGCATGTGCTGGCTGATGATGGTGGGCGGGCAGTTGACGGGAAATTTCGTCAGGATCGCGATCAACGCCTCAACGCCACCGGTCGATGAGCCGATCGCAACGATCCGTCCATCGGGTTTAAACGCCGGGCCAGATTGCGGCGCGACAGCCGCCGTTTGGCCAGACCGTGACAATGCCGCCCGCATATGGCCCGGCCTGGGCTTTGAACGCGCGGCGGCCTTAACCTTTTCCGCCAATTGGTCGAAGCTATGCTGGTTGAACGCCGACGGTTTTGACACACAGTCAAACGCGCCGATCTCCAGCGCGCGCAGGCTCGCATCCGCCCCAGCCTGGGTGAGTGACGAGACCATAACCACCGGGGTGGGGCGCAGCCGCATGATTTTGTCGAGAAACTCTAGACCGTCCATGTTCGGCATCTCGATATCCAGCGTGATCACATCAGGTGCCAGCATTTTTATCATCTGCCGCGCCTCATGCGGGTCACCCGCCATGCCGACAACATCAATCGCCGGATCATCCTGCAATACCACCGAGATCATCCCACGCATCGTCGCGGAATCATCCACCACCAGGACACGCACGCGCCCGCCGGAGAGCACGGCGCTCATGCGCGGGCACCCTTCGCGCCGTTCGGTCGGTAGATCGTGATTCCGTCACTGCGCAACAATGCCTCAGCCAGTCCGGACACACGCTCAGAATGGCCAATGTAGAGTGCCGCCTGATCTTCGAGCAGCGGAAAAAACCGCGACCAGATCATCTCCTGCGTGTCGTTCTCGAAATAGATCGCGACGTTGCGGCAGAACACAGCGTGGAATTTATTGCGGATCGGCCATGACCCGATGAGGTTGAGTTTTTTGAAGCTGACGAGTTTACGCATTTCATCAACCGCCTGCCGCCGCCCGGTGCCATCATTCAGCGCACGGAACCAACGCTCCCGCAGGCTGGCGGGAACAGGCTCCAGCGCCGCCTCATCGTAAATGCCCTCGGCACCGGCTTTCAACATGTTCGGGTCGATATCGGTCGCGAGGATTTTGACATCGTATTTCGCGGCATCGGGCATAACCGACAGCAAGGTCAGCGCCATCGAATAAGGCTCCTGCCCCGAGGAGCACGCCGCCGACCACAGCCTGATGCGCCCCCCCGTACGCGCGGCGGCAACTAGGTCTGGCAGGATCTTGGTTTTCAAATGCTCGAAATGATGCGGTTCACGGAAGAAGCGCGTGACATTAGTGGTCAGCGACGCGATCATCTCCTGGCACTCGGCCGCCCCATCGGCGCTGGTCACCAGCGCGCAATATTCCTTGAAATCACGCAGGCCCAATTGCCGCAGGCGTTTGGCCACTCGCGAATACACCAGATTGGCTTTGGCGATGGGGAGGGAAATGCCCGTTTGTGCCATCATGATCCCCGAAATCACGTCGAAATCCTTCGCCGTGATGGGAAATTCACCATTCGCAACCAGAGCATCCATGCGCCGGTCGGGCTGCGATAACGCGGGCGGCGCGCTCATGCCGCCTCCAGCTCAGCGGGGAGCACCTGGTCGAGCGAGATCAGGCTGATCATCCGGCCATCAACCGGCAACAACCCGCGCACAAAACAGCGTACCAGTTCCGATGACACATCCGGTGATGGCTGCACCTGGTCATCCTTCGCGGTTAGGATGTCGGAAACAGCATCGACCAATAACCCGATCTGCTGCCCGCCGCTCTGGACCACGATGATCACGTTACGCGCGGTGGGCTCGGCACTTGGCAGCCCGAGGCGGACCGCCAGATCGACGATGGGCAAGACGGCACCACGCAGGTTGATCACGCCGCGTACATAATGCGGTGACCGCGGTAAGGCCGTGGCCATCGTCCAACCCCTGATCTCACGCACGATCATCACGTCGATACAGAATTCCTGCCGCCCCACCCTGAAGGCGATCAATTCCTTGTGGTCGTCTTCAACCTTTTCGGATTTTCCCATTGTTTAGCTCACTTCCATCAGGCTGGCATCGGCACGGCTTGGCTCGGCGCGCGCGGTATCGTTGCGTGTGGCCTTCACCACCGTGTCGACATCAAGGATCAGCGCCACGCGGCCATCGCCCATCACGGTGGCGGCGGCGATCCCGGGCACGGCACGGTAATTCGCCTCCAGGCTCTTGATCACAACCTGGCGCTGGCCATGGATCGCCTCAACCAGCAGCACGGCCCGCACCCCGCCCTCACCCTCGACCAGAAGTGCCACCGATTGTTCGGGGTCGATCAACGGCGCGCGATATCCAAGTGCAGCCGCCACATCGATCATCGGCACGTACCCGCCGCGCAGCCGCAGCACGTTCATGTCGTCATCCAACGGAAAAACCTCCGCCGCTTTGGGCTTTAGCGTCTCCACAATCGCGCCCAGCGGAATGATCAATATATGCCCGGCGGCGGACACCACCATGCCATCCAAAACCGCGAGGGTAAGCGGCAGGCTGAGCGTGAACACGCTGCCTTTCCCGGGTTTGGAGGCAATCGTGATGCGCCCGCCAAGGGCCGCCACCGATTGGCGCACCACATCCATCCCCACACCGCGCCCGGAAATATCGGAGATGGTGCTGGCGGTGGAACGGGTGGCGCTGGCGACGCCGGGTCTGGTCGCGACCGTCGGCCGGGTGGAGGCGACGCCGGGCGCGGTGAACGTGATCGCCGGGGGCGCGCGCTTCACCATCGACCTGCGCAGCGCCGACGACGCGATCCGCGGCCGGGCGCTGGAACGGCTGCGGCGCGAGCTCGCCGGGATCGCCACCCGCCGGGCGGTGGGCCTGCGGCTGCGCGAGACCTACGACGAGCCGGCCTGCATCTGCGCGCCGCCGCTGGTCGGTGCGCTCAGCGACAGCGTCACCCGCCTGGGTCAGCGCGCCTTCCTGCTTCCCAGCGGCGCGGGGCACGACGGGCTGGCGCTGGCACCGCTCTGCCCGGTCGGCATGCTGTTCCTGCGCTGCGAGGGCGGGATCAGCCACAGCCCGGAGGAGCGGGTCACGGCAGCGGACGCCGAGGTCGCCGGGCAGGTGCTGCGCGAT
>JAQNCU010000305.1 GCA_029077775.1 Acidocella sp.
GCGCGGTGCCGCCTGGGATCTGCGCGAAATCGCCGAAGCCGCCTATATCAACCCCGATCACACCCCAATGCGCCGCTATTTCACCCGCATGGTCACCAACAATATGTCGTTCCTTCTCCATAAATTACCGCTCTGGCAGGCCCGTGAAGGCAGCGCCTATGGCTACCTGCCGGGTGCTTACGGCGATGGTGCCGCCATGCCGCCCTGGCAGCAAGATTTCTTCGCCATGAGCATGGGCACGCTGGCTTTGGAGCAAATTCCCGGCGCACGCCGCGTGCTGCACTGGCAAACCCATTTCCTCGCGAATTCGCTCCTCCCGCTCGCCACCGGCTTCAATCCGCATGACGGCATCGCCTATAATCTGATCGTCTATAACCCCGCCACCAAACAATTTTTCGCCAGCTGGGCCGCCATACGCCGCGCAACCGAACGCGGCGGTCAGGCCAACGGCACCGGCTGGGCGCACAGCCAAGGCTACTACGCCCAAACCCGCCTCGCCGCCCTCGCCAGCATCATCAACACTATTCCCTCCGCCCGCGCCCGCGCCGCCTATCACTGGCTCACTCAAGCCCACGCCCCGGAAACCAGCCCACTGGCCCACGCCAACCAGGCCCAATTCTGGATCACCCCGGAGGACACGCCATGAACCGCCGCGTTCTCATGGTGCCGCCAATCCGCTGGTTACCATATCGCGAATCGGTCGGACCCGACGACGGCCCGGTCCCTCAACGCCTCGATGCCGCGTTGCACGATCTCGGCTGGGATGTTGATGTTTTCGACCCCGGCACCCGCCCGCTCAATCCGTTTGGTGGCATGAACCCGCTGCTGCAATCGTTCGATCCACTGCGCGCCCTGACCATCCTCACCCGCAAACGGCATTATGATTTGATTGTCTGCGTTTTTGATGGCGGCGCCGTTCCGCTCCTGCTGTTGCGCCGTCTCGCCCTGTTCCGCACCAAAATCGCTCTGTGGGATGTCGGGTTAACCGAGACATGGCGCTTGCGCCTGCATGTTCTGAACTATGTGTTGCCGCGAATTGACGGCGTCATGGTCCTCACAACCCGTCAAAAACAATATATCGAAACAAAATGGCCCACGAGAGCCCCCGTGCAAATGATCGGTCATTCGGTGGACACAGTTTTTTTCCGCCCCCAACCCGTCGAGCTAGCCGATTATGTGCTTTCGGTGGGTAACGACGTAAGTCGAGACTACAAAACCTTGTTCGAAGCCGTCGTACCATTGCAAACCCGCGTCAAAATCCGCACATCCCCCTCGACGGTTGCGCATCTGGAGCAACCAGACAACATCGAAATCATCCCCAAACCGCTACCATTCCCAGACCTGCGAACACTCTACGCGCAAGCCAGATTAGTCGTGATCCCCCTCGTCGAAACACTGAACGCGGGCGGCATCAGCGCCGTTCTGGAAGCAGCCGCAATGGGCAAACCTATGATCGTCACCCATACTGCAATGCTGAACGACATCCTCAAACACGGGGAAACCTGCCTCACCGTTCCCCCCGGCGATCCACAAGCCCTTCGTGATGCGATTGGAGCAGTGCTTACCAATACAGATCTCGCGCACCGCCTCGGCGCGGCCGCCCGTGAGTTCGCCGAACGGACCCAATCGCAGCCGGTATTTGCAGACCGACTGAGTCAAGCGATGACGAGTTTCGCGTCAACCTAAAACTGAAAACACCAAAGCGATGGAATTTTTTTGCTCACACGGTTTAACATTACAACTGACATGACCGAGCCCAACCCCGCCCTCATCATCATTATCCTCCACTACGGCGACATTGCAGACACCCGCGCCTGCCTCGCCTCCTTGCGCCCCGATTTTCCCGCCGACTGGCAAATTCTGCTCATCGATAACGGCACCGGAACCGGCGCGGCCACAACCCTGCACGCCGAATTTCCGCTCATCGAAACCATTACCCTCGTCGATAATCAAGGCTGGGCAGGCGGCAACAATGTCGGCATCGCCTGGGCACAATCAAAGCGCGCCCGCGCCGTCTGCCTGCTCAATAACGACACGCTCGCTCCACCCACCGCCTTGCACGCCATGCTCGACACGCTGGACCAGTGCGGCCCCTGCCTGCTGCATCCCGCCATCGATTTCGGCGACCCAACGGAAGGCATTCAGCTCGACCCCGCGCAAGACCCCGCCAATCATCCACACCCCGATCATCCCAACCTCTATCCGGTCGATTACGCCTACGGTGCCTGCCTGATGATCCCGCTCACAATCTTCGACAGTATCGGCGTTTTCGATGAACGTTTTTTTCTCCAGCTCGAAGAAACCGATTTTTTTCTCCGCGCCAAAACGCACGCAATCCCCAGCCTCTGCCTGAACGCCGCCCGGATCATCCATTTTGAATCCCGCAGCTTTGGCGCGCGCATGACCCCGAAAAAATTATACTACATCGCACGTAACAAACTCTTGTTATGGGAAAAACACGACCGGTCGCTGCGGGGGCTTAGTCAAGTTCTTCGTCAACTTTATTGGCAAGCAGCCAAACAATCCGCCACGCCCCTGCGCTGGCTGATCTCCCAACAGCCCGGCGCACGAGCCATGCGCGCGGGCCTGATCGATTACAGCCTCCGCCGCTTCGGCTCAGCACCCGGTGGCCACAACTTCTAATAGTTGAGCGCATATTCATCCGCGCGACAGCCGCTTGATTGGCTCGCCCGCCGCAATCACGATTCCGCTGTCAATTGATCGACCAACTCAGTCTCGCTCAACACACCATGCTGACCCCGATATCCATATTTTACCGGATGGACGATGTAATGACCGCGTTGTTTCAGTGAAAACGGGTCCAAACGGAATTCCTTGCCCTCAATCGCAAAAATCCCGCCATTCGCCGTGTCGTCAAGTGCTGAAAAGCCGAGATAATATAAATACGGCGTCATCAACACATCTTCTCCAATGGTTGGCATGGATAAAAATGGCGATTTCCCAAATAAAACGTCACCAGACATTGCAACTATGAATGCTTTTCTAAGTATGTAGCAACCCCCGATTGCAAAATCACCTAAACTATAGCCGTTTTTTTCCGCGCCCTCGATAATTTGCCGAAAAAGCAGATATCGACTGACAGCGACGTTGATATTCTCGCTGGTCCGAAAACCGTAGCGGATAAATTTCACAAATCCCCGCCAGCCAGTCATTTTCGCGAAAAAATTATACCAGCCGTGATTGTGGAGACGTTCGCCAATGATGTTTGAATAGCACTGGCCAATTTGCCCCAAACGAGGCCGTGTGCGGAAAATTGCCTGCGCACGCTCAACAAAACCCGGTCGAACAATAAGCGCATCCGCATCGATCTTGACAAATATGGCATCATCGGACAGCCCGTCGATCTTCAAAGCGTCGATCATAACCAAACATTGCCGCAGCCAGATTTTTCCCCAGTGGCCCGCAGTACCCGTTGGATGCGTGACGACAGTGACGTTTTCGACCCCTAAATCTGCCGATAATGCGCTACGCTCAACGCCATCGAGGAGGATAAAGATACGATAATTCGTGCAAAATTTCACGATACTTCTGACAACCTGCCCCACGCGACCGGCATCGTTTGGGCCAACAGGAACAATAAAAATCACGTCAATCATTTAATTTCATACCTCGTGAATGATCTCACGCATGGTCTAATTCATACGGCCCCGCAGAGCCAGGAACAAATACCCCATAGGCTTTGATAAAGGGCAAAACCGCTCGCGATACCGTGAAGGATACAAACAACCATCGCAAATGCCCGGCGCAAATCTACTACCATTTTTGACATTTGTATAAAATTTCCCCTCAAGGTTGCAATTAAGAGAAACTTATGGGATTAAGAATGCATTAGCCCGCCATTAAACTTTGGTGGGTTATGACGGGCTCTCATTCCGGCAAAAAGCCTGATCCAGTGCTGTCTCGATTTCTTCAAGCCCTGCCTTCGGGAGTCCAAATCGTGTTAAAGCTGACAT
>JAQNCU010000009.1 GCA_029077775.1 Acidocella sp.
TATGTGCTCCAGGTGCTTGTTCACGGTGCGCGGGCTCAGGCCGAGGATCTGCCCGATGTCGCGGTTGGTCTTGCCCTTGGCCACCCAGGACAGGACCTCGGTCTCGCGGGCGGTCAGCGCGGCCCGTGCCAGGCGCGACGGCGCCACCGGCCCGGCCGCGGGCTCGATCAGCAACATGGTCTCGCCCAAGCCGGAGCAGAAGCTCTCGGCGGGCAAAAAACACCATATGCTGGTAAAAATTATCGGGTGAGTGCGGCGTGCCATGCGGCTTTTTCCGCATCGGTCACGTCGATATAGCGATCAAGCCCATCCTTGATACCGGCGCGCACATCGCATTTCAGCCGGGCGGCCATGGCGGTGAAATTCGCCACATGCCCGGCGATTGCACCGGGCGGTACATGGCGCGCCCGCAAGGCTGCGCGCCGTGCCGCGCGCATGCGCCAGAAGCCGGTCCGGTACAGGCCGGAGGGCACCAGATGCGGCCAGGGTGTACCTGCGAACAAGGCCGCAAACGCGCGGCTGTCGGCATCGCCATACAGGGTGGCCCATTCCGGGTCTCGCCAGGGTTTCAGGACGTTGGCGTAATGCAGAATATGCGGGGCGATGACAGGCTCCAGCCCCAGCGCCATGTAATGCGTCATAAAATTCCAGCGCGGCGACAATTCCGCGATTCGTCCGGCGGCGAGCACGTTCAGCACGTCCTGGTCCATGAAGCGCAAGGCATTTGGGCGGTCCGCAATGAAATCCTGTGCTGCCTGCCAGGTGCCCTCAGCCCGCCACTGGGCGGCGTCCATGAGCATCACGCCGGAATTGTAATAAGGCCGGTCGCGCGGCAGGCCGGTGGCGGCGCGGTATTCATCCCAATCCTCCCGCCCGGCCGCAGTGCCGAGATACCGCCCGCAATCTTCCGCCCCGGCGATGAGCGCGCCGTGCAGATCGAGCGTGAAAAGCGGCGAGAGTGGCCCGGTGATGCGGGTGTCGGAATCGATGTAGAGCAGCCTGTCATAATCTGACAGCCATACATCAGCAGCGGCGAGCCTGGCATAGGTGAAGGCGGACATATGGGCGGGGCCGGCCAATGCAGCGAGATTTGCAGGCAGCGCCACGTGCCGCATGATCACGCCGGGGGGGGCGATGAGGGTGCGCGCGGCTTCATGTTCGGCCAGCAGCACGACATCGAAATTCCGCCCGGGCTCGGCTGACGCGGCCCGCGCGGCCACCCAGGCCAAGGGCAGATAGGCGGCATCGGAGGCGAAGAACACGGCGTTCCGGCATTTCATGACAGAATGTTTAGCTTTGCCCGGGTTGGCGGGCAAACGGCGCATGAAATCGTTGCGCGGATGAGTTCAAACGGTAATATCGCCGTTGTGCCGCGTTGCAAAAATCGCCTGTGCGTGGTGTGTGAAACTCAGCTTAAGGAGATTGCATGTCCGTTCATGCCGCCATCACGCATCGCACCTCATATAAATATGATCGCCCGGTAACGCTCGGCCCGCAGACCATCCGGCTGCGCCCGGCGCCCTATGCGCGCACGCCGATATTGTCTTATTCGTTAAAGGTTTCGCCGCAGCCGCATTTTTTGAACTGGCAGCAAGACCCGCAAGGCAATTTTCTCGCCCGCGTGGTGTTTCCTGAGCGGGTGACGAGCTTCGAGGTCCAGGTGGACGTGATCGCCGACATGGCGACGATCAACCCGTTCGATTTTTTCCTGGAGCCCGAGGCCGAGACCTATCCGTTCAGCTATGACGACACTCTGGCCGAGGAACTGGCCCCGTTCAGGGTGCTGCGCAACCCAGGCAAAAAGCTGCAATCGCTGATCGGCGCGGTGCATGTCGCCCTCGCGGGCACGGAACTCCGCATGGTTGATATGCTGGTGATGGTGAACCGGCTGATCGCCGAGCGGATCTCGTATGTCGTGCGGATGGAGCCGGGGGTGTGGAGCCCGGAGAAAACGCTGACCGAGCAGAAAGGCTCCTGCCGGGATTCCGCCTGGCTGCTGGTCAATCTGCTGCGCCATCTGGGCTTCGCGGCGCGGTTTGTCTCAGGCTACCTCATCCAACTTGTTGCGGATGTGAAGCCTGTCGGCGGCGGGGCCGAAGGGCCGACCGAAGATTTCACGGACCTGCACGCCTGGGCCGAGGTTTATCTGCCGGGTGCCGGGTGGATCGGGCTCGACGCGACATCCGGGCTGATGGCGGGGGAGGGGCATATCCCGCTGGCCGCCACGCCATCCCCCAGTTCAGCCGCGGCGATCTCGGGCACCATTGGCGGCGACTGCGAGACGGAATTTGCCTTTGAGATGAGTGTGGCGCGCGTGGCCGAGACACCGCGCGTGACGAAGCCTTATACCCCGCGCATGTGGCAGGATATTCTGGCGCAAGGTGCGGCGGTGGACCGGGCTTTGGCCAAGGGCGATGTGCGCCTGACCATGGGTGGGGAGCCGACTTTTGTTGCCGCATCCGACTTTGAGGCACCGGAATGGAACATCGACGCAATGGGGCCGACCAAGCGCCATTACGCGGGTAAGCTAATCCGCAAGCTGACGCCGCTCTGGGCCAAAGGGGCAGCGCTGACCTATAATATGGGCAAGCATTATCCGGGCGAGCAATTGCCGCGCTGGGCGATCCACGCGCATTGGCGGGCGGATGGCGAGCCTGTGTGGCGCAACCCGGCGCTGCTGGCCTCCGACGAGGATTTTGGTGACGCAGCGGGCGACGCCGCGGCGGATGAAGCGGCGCAATTTGCGGCGGCGTTGGCTGAGCGGTTGCAGATCGACCCCGGGCTGGTGAACCAGGCCTATGAGGATGTGCATTATTATCTCTGGCGGGAGAAGCGGCTGCCCGCCAACGTCATCGCCGAGGATGCGAAACTGCGCGATGAGCTGGAGCGCAAGCGCCTCGCCCGCGTGTTCGGGCGTGGCCTGGCCGAACCGGTCGGAAGCGTGTTGCCGTTGCGCCGCGTGATCAAGGACGGGGCGCGGCGCTGGCAGAGCGGCAAATGGTTTTTCCGCGATGATGTGATGTTCCTGATCCCCGGCGACTCGCCCGTGGGGTTGCGCCTGCCGCTGGAGAGCCTGCCATGGGTTGACCCGGCGGAACAGGAGATCGAGTTCGAGACCGACCCCTTCGCGCCCAAGGAGACTCTCCCCACGCGGGATTCCATGCAGGCCACCCGTGATGGTGTTGGCACGCCGGGAATCGAGGGGTTTCGCCCCATGCCGCAGGACACGCCAGTGGTCGGCGGCGATGACCCCGCGCGGGTACGGACGGCCTTGGCGGTGGAGGCGCGCGACGGGATCATCCATGTCTTCTACCCGCCACTTTATGATATCGCGGATTGGCTGGAGCTGACCGCCGCGATCGAGGATACAGCGGAGGAATATGGCCGCAAAGTGGTGCTGGAGGGGTATCTGCCGCCCGAGGATGAGCGGGTGTTGAATTTTTCGGTCACGCCCGACCCTGGCGTGATCGAGGCGAACATTCACCCGGCGGGAAATTGGGGCGAGAGTGTGGGGCGCACCACGCAGCTTTATGACGTGGCGCGTGAGGTTGGGCTGGCCACCGAGAAATTCATGCTCGATGGCCGCCATGTCGGCACCGGCGGCGGCAACCATGTGGTGATGGGGGCCGTGAGCCCGGCGGACAGCCCGTTTCTGCGCCGCCCTGATCTGCTGAAATCCATGCTCGGCTTCTGGCATAACCACCCCTCGCTCAGCTTTATGTTCAGCGGCTTGTTCATCGGGCCATCCAGCCAGCATCCGCGTATCGATGAGGCGCGGGAAGATTCGCTGAACGAGCTTGAAATCGCCTTCCAGCAGGTCGCCCGCGATGTCGAGACTCCGCCCTGGATGGTGGACAGGCTGTTCCGTAACATTCTGGCGGACATGACCGGCAACGGCCACCGTACGGAATTCTGTATCGACAAAATGTACGCGCCGAATTCGGCCTCGGCCCGGCGCGGGCTGGTCGAATTCCGCGCCTTCGAGATGCCGCCGCATGCCGAGATGTCGGCGGCGCAGATGCTGCTGATGCGTTCAGCGGTGGCGGCGTTCTGGGAAAAACCCTATGAACGGCGCCTGATCCGCTGGGGCACGCGCCTGCATGACGAGTTTTTGCTGCCACATTATGCCGACGCTGATTTCAAAGACGCGCTGGCCGAGCTTGGCGATTTTGGGTTTCCGCTGAACCCGGAATGGTTCGCGCCGCATATGGAATTCCGCTTCCCTCAAGCGGGGGAGATTGTGGCGCGCGACATGAAGATCGAACTGCGCCATGCGCTGGAACCATGGCACGTTCTGGGTGAGGAACAAACCTCCGGCGGCACGGCGCGCTATGTCGATAGCTCGGCGGAGCGTTTGCAGGCGAAAGTCTCGGGCTGGGTGGATGAGCGTTATGTCCTCGCCTGCAACGGCGCGGCCTTGCCGTTGCAGCGCACCGAAGTTCAGGGCGAGTATGTCGCGGGTGTGCGCTTTAAAGCTTGGCAGCCCTATTCGGCGCTGCACCCGAGCATCCCGGCGCAGGTGCCTTTGGTGTTCGATGTTTACGATAAATGGTCGGGCCGTAGCATCGCGGGAATGAGCCACCATGTCGCACACCCGGGCGGGCGGGCCTATGACGATTTCCCCGTGAACGCGAATGCCGCCGAGGCGCGCCGGCGCTCAAGGTTTTTCGGCCATGGCCACACGCCGGGGCCGATGGCCGCCCCGCGTGAGGTGCAGGGGCCGGAATACCCGCGCACGCTCGATTTGCGCAGGTATGCTTAAACGCGCGGCGCGTCGTCTGCGCGCCTTCATGCAGGCGGATGTGATGGCCGAGCTGGCGGCGTTGCGCGGTGAGATGATGCGGCGCGACGAATTATCGCCGATGATGGCACAAATAGAGAACGCGCTGCTGAGCCTCGCATTGGCGCGAGACGATACCAGAGACCCTGACGATGAGACGGTGGCGCAGATTGGCTCACACCCCGGCTGAACCAAGACCAACACACGCCATCAGACCGCGCGCATATGCCGCCATGCCATGGGTTACATGATATTGCGCGCGTGCGGGCTCGGTGTCATGTCCAATATCGAGGATTTTCTGCAGAGCGCCTGCGATTTCACCCGCGTCCAGCCGGTCTGACACACGGGTGATGAAGGCGGGCGCTTCGAGGTTTTCTGCGAGGTCCTGATTGGCGATGCCGGGCAGACCGGCGGCGATACAATCCTGCAACGCGCCAGAGATATTGCCCGGCCCGCCCTCACGCAATTGTACCCCGGCATTGGCGGCCAGCAGATATTGGCGGTATTTCGCCTCGGGCATGAAGCCCGTGCCCCAGATCACGTCATCCGTGACTCCGAATTCGTCGGCCAGCGCGCGTAACGGCGCGGTCTCGTCGGTCGCGGCGCCGATCAGCAGCAGGCGGCAGCGAAAATCCTTTCGCAGCAATGCCAAAGCGCGGAGCAGATGGCCGATGCCCTTTTGCCCCCCAATAAAGCCAAAGCTCGCGATGTGGGGAATGTTCGGAGGCAAACCCAGCGCCTGACGGGCCTCAGCGCGCATGGCCTGGGTAATGGCACCGGGGAAGGGATGATAGACGGCAAAAGGCAGATGCCGGGCGGTTACGCCAAACCGGGTTTTCACTTGCGCCACGCTGGCGCGGCTATGAAAGATCAAAGGCCGGGCGGCGCTGGCGAGGGGCCCGAGAAAACACGCCTCCCGCATGCGTTCATCCGCCGCCCAGGCGCTGATTTCATCCTCGCGCACAACGCGCCCAAGCTCCGCCGTGCCCTGCGCGGCGGCGTGGCCCAGGCCGCGCGCGCTGACCAGCCCGAGCAGCCGCGCATCATGGCAGATCACCGCCGCACCATGGCGCAATGTGAGGTCATAGATACGCTGATGCAACGGAGAATTGCCGATGGCGGTGATCACGCGGTCATATCTGCCCGCCAGAAAGGGAAACGCTGAAACCGTATCGCCGCTGAACAGGCTTACCACAGCCTGCGCGCCGAGTGCGGCGGCGCAGGCGGCGGAATAATCCGCCACCCCGCTGCGGGCGGGCGGCAGGGGGCTGAGCAGCGCGATACGTGGCTTTACCCGGCGCAGGATACCGGGTGTGGCGGGGACAAGCCTGGTCCAGATTTTCGCGGCGACGGCTTTGGGTGTGAAATTATCCAGCATCGCCCCCTGCGCGGCGGCGATCTCGCGACATGTCTCGGGCTGGGTGACCAGCCTTTCCAGAATCGCCGTGAGCGCGGGGATATCATCCGGCGCGAATCGGTGTGCGGGGTCGGGGATGAGGGCGCGATGCGCCGGAATGTCCGAGACGATGGCGGGGGCTTGTGCGGCCATCGCCTCGATCACGGGCAGTGAAAACCCCTCCGCGCGGGAGGGCACGACCACGCAGAGAGCCCCCTCATAGGCGCTGCGCATCGCGGCCTCATCCAGCCTGCCGGGCAGTTCGACATCGGCGATGGCGCGCAGCTGGGCGCGGCGTGGCGCGGATTGCGCCCCGGTGATGATGCATTTGACAGATTTGAGGATGTCGCTGGCGGCAATGGCACGCAGCAGGGTCTCCGGGTTTTTGCGCGCATCCTCGCCGCCGATCATCAAAATATGCCGTGGCATGGCCGGGGCTATGCCCGCAATCCAGCTGGGCAGGGCAACGCCCGTGATATGCGTACGGCGCGGTGAATACAGCGCGCGCAGCCGCGCATCGGTATCCTGCGAGATCGGGAACAGAATGTCGTAACGGCGCGCCCAGGCGAGTGCCGCGTAATAATCCAGCCGGGTGACCGGGTGGGTGAGATAATCTGCGGGATGATCCAGCGGGATGAAATCATAGACCAGAGCGGCTTTTAGGATGTTTGGTTGCGTCAGGATGCGGGCGATGAAATTCTGGTCCGGGCTCATCGGCGACGGGTTGAGAAACACCGTACCCGGCGGGGCATCCGGGATATAGCCATGCGGTGACAGCGATGCCGCGCGGGCCGCCCATGCAGCGGGCAAGGACGGCAATGCGGGGTCGATAATGCCCGTGAAGGGTGCTTCGACATGCGCGATGATGTTGCGCGCATGGTTGCCGATACCGCGCTCGGTGTAATTACGGTCTTGCAGACAACGCATGTCGATGATGATCGCGAGGGGGTGGTTGGGTGACATCGGCATTTACTTGTATAGCCTGGGCACCATGGATCATGCGAGCATACCGCCGACAAAACGCTTAATCGGGTTGCGCCTGCCGATCACGCATTCCGAGGCCGATTTGCATGCCGCGATCTGCGCCGGGTTCGGCGTGACTCCCTCGCAACTGCGCGGATATACGGTGTTCCGCCGCGCCTTCGATGCCCGCAAAAAAAGCGCGATCACGCTGGTCTATACCATCGACGCGGATATTTCGGTCACGCCGCCGCATGGCGAGCCGACACCCGATACCGCGTATAAATTCGTGGCGCGCGTCACCCGCCCGCCGCGGCAGCGCCCGGTGGTCATCGGCACAGGGCCGTGCGGTATTTTCGCAGCTTTGGTGCTTGCACAGATGGGTTTCGCACCGATTATTTTGGAACGTGGCAAACCGGTGCGCCCACGCACGCGCGATACCTGGGCGCTGTGGCGGAACTCTGTTCTGGACCCGGACTCGAATGTTCAATTCGGCGAGGGCGGGGCGGGGACGTTCTCAGACGGCAAGCTCTATTCCCAGATCAAGGACCCGAACCATCTGGGCCGCAAGGTGCTCACTGAATTCGTGAAAGCAGGCGCGCCGGAGGAGATTTTATACGTTGCCAAGCCGCATATCGGCACGTTCCGGCTGGTCGGCATGGTGGCCGCCATGCGCGCCGAGATCGAGGCTCTGGGCGGCGTGTATCATTTCGGCAGCAAAGTGGTGGATATCGAGATCGTCGATGGCAAAACCCGCGCGGTGATCCTGGAGTCCGGCACCCGGATCGAGGCTTCGCATGTCGTGCTCGCCATCGGGCATAGCGCGCGCGATACGTTCGAGATGCTGCATGCGCGCGGCGTGTTCATGCAGGCCAAACCATTTTCCATCGGGTTGCGGATCGAACATCCGCAATCAATGATCGACCGGCACCGCTTTGGCGATTTTGCGGGCAACCCCGTTCTGGGTGCGGCGGATTACAAGCTGGTGCACCATGCTGCCAATGGCCGCTCGGTTTATAGCTTCTGCATGTGTCCGGGCGGCACGGTGGTGGCTGCGGCGAGCGAGCCTGGGCGGGTGGTGACCAACGGCATGAGCCAGTATTCCCGCAATGAGCGCAACGCCAATGCCGGGATCGTGGTGGGCATTACGCCCGACGATTATCCAGGCGGCGTGCTGGCGGGTGTGGAATTCCAACGGCGCTGGGAGGAAGCCGCGTTCCGTGCGGGCGGCGGAACTTATGCAGCACCCGGCCAATTGGTGGGGGATTTTCTCGCCGGGCGGGCATCCGCGAATTTTGGCGACGTGCTGCCGTCATATAAGCCCGGCGTGACCCTGACCGATCTTGCAACGTGCCTGCCCGATTATGCGGTTGCCGCCATACGGGAGGCATTGCCCGCCTTCGCCCGGCAGATCACGGGCTTCGCCCGGGCGGATGCGGTGCTGACGGGGGTGGAAACCCGAACCTCGGCACCTGTGCGGATCACGCGCGGGCGGGATTTGCAAAGCCTGAATGTGCAGGGTTTATACCCGGCGGGTGAGGGGGCTGGCTATGCGGGCGGCATCCTCTCAGCGGGCGTGGATGGCATCAAGGTGGCCGAGGCGATCGGGCGGAGCCTGCAAAGTTAATCAAGCGGCGCCTGCAAAGTTAATCAGGCGGCGCCTGACGGATTAACCGCCCTGCCGTCCTTTGGGCAGGGATTGGCCGGGCCGGACATTCGGGTCGCCGGTGATGAACATCTGGTGTAACACATCATGTATGTCCGGCGTGGCCTGTGGCGGCGCGTTGGTGTCCGCCGCTGCCTTCTGGGCGGTGGGTTGCGGCAGGATGTTGCTGGCCACCGAATTTGGCCCGAACAGATGCACGATAATGCCCGAGGGCGGGGGTGGGGGGTCGATCCGGGCAACGGCCGGGGTGGCACCCAGCAGTAACATACAGGCGGCGGTGATAGTGAGGTTAAGGCTCATGACCCATCCCTGGCCCGCCGGGCCGCGCAACGTCAAGCCGGTTTGCAGCTTTCATGCGTTGCGCCTTAAGCTGGTACAGGAATGGATTTGATCGCGGCGTTCAGAGTTTTTGTGCGGGTGGCTGAGGCTGGTTCGTTCTCGGCGGTGGCGCGTGAGTTGGGGATCAGCCAGCCTGCCGTGTCCCGCCAGATCGCGGCACTTGAGGACCATGTGGGGGAGCGGCTGTTACAGCGCACCACCCGCAGCCTGACCCTGACCGACGATGGGCGCGACCTTTTAGGCCATGCAACCCGGGTGCTCGACGCGCTGGAGGAGGCGGAGACCGCTGTCGGGCGCAGGCGCGGTACGGTCTCGGGTATGGTGCGGCTTTCAGTCCCGGTGACGTTCGGGCGGCTTCATCTGGCATCCAGGCTGGGGCGGTTGATGGCCGCACACCCAGGGTTGGAGCTTGATATATTGCTCAATGATTCAATGCCTGATCTGGTGGCTGAGGGGATCGACCTCGCCATCCGCCCCGGTCTGGTGGCTGACAGCTCGCTGATCGTGCGCCGGATCGGCTCGGTCTCGCGCTATATTCTGGCATCCACCGATTATCTGGAGCGGTATGGAAAGCCGGAGACACCGGCGGATCTGGCGCAGCATAATTGTCTGATCTTCACCGCCCCGGCCAACCCGGCCTTGTGGTATTTCGAGGGGCGACACGGGCCTGTGAGTGTCGCCGTGAAGGGCCGGTTGCGCAGCGATTCGGGCGATGCGATCCGCGAGGCGGTGTTGAACGGATACGGGATCGCCGCCCTCCCGGCCTGGTATTTTCTCGATGAGATCGAGCATGGCCGGGTGCAATTATTGTTGCGCGAATGGGAAATTCCGCCGACGCCTGTGCATCTGATCTATCCGAGCCGCCGCAATCTCTCCCCCCGCATACGCGTGGTGATGGATTTTCTGCTGGCGGAATTCGCCGATCATCCAGTGCTCGCGGGGCACGAGAAAACGCGCTAGATGTAGTATCATGAACATCCTTGCCTCCCCGCCGGGGCGTCTTGTGGTCGAAATCGTTTTCGATTTCGTCTGCCCGTGGTGTTATCTCGGCGTGAAAAGACTGATTTTTTTGCTGGAACGCCGCCAGGATCTGGGGGTGGAACTGGTCTGGCGGCCATTTTTGCTGAACCCGGACATGCCGCGCACAGGCATGTCCCGGGCTGATTACATGATCCGTAAATTCGGGGCCGAGGACCGGGCGCGGCGGCTTTATGCCTCGATCGCGGAATTGGGTGCCGCCGAGGGGATCACCTTCAACTTCGCGGCCATCCGCCGGACGCCGAATAGCGTGGATGCGCACAGGCTGATCCGGTATGCCAACCCGTTGGGCGTGGCCGACAGGCTGGTGGACCGGATTTTCACGGCGCATTTTATCAACGGTACGGATATTGGCAGCCATCAGGCCCTGGCAGACATCGCCGCCGCCGCCGGAATGGACCATGCCGCGACACTGGCATTTCTCACGAGCAATGAGGGCACCGAGTTCGTGCACGCGGAAAATTTGCATGCCCACAGGCTGGGGATTAACGGCGTGCCGTGTTTTCTGATCGATGGCGAACACGCGATTGCCGGCGCGCAGGAGAGCGAGGTGCTGGAGCGGCTGATCGATCTGGCATCATGCACCGCGCGGGAGCGGTGATATGCGCAAAACACAATTAATGCATCACATCTTGTATAAATGCCGGGTCACACCGATTCAGGGTGTATGTTGAACCATAAAAAATCTCGTCAGGCTGTACGCGCTCGTCTTGGTCTATCGTTTATCGGGTTGATCACCTTGCCCTGTGTGGCCCGGGCGGACAGCCCAGCGCCTGACCCGGCGGGGATTATCACCATACAGCTTGAGAATGACGCGCTCTCAATCCCCGCGACCGACAGGCTTTATACCGCCGGGCAACGTATCGGGTACGTGACCCCAACCGGGGATTTGCCGGTGTTTTTAAGCCAGTTCGGCCGGCAGATTTTCGGGGGCGGCACGCAGCGTCTGGAATTCGATCTCGGCCAGGTAATTTTCACGCCGACCAACACCCAGGCCTATGACCCCAACCCAAATGACCAGCCCTATGCCGCGCAACTGGCCCTGCATATCAGTCTGATCCAGGACAGCATGACCACGCGTAGCATCGCGCAAATCAGCGCCGGTGTGGTGGGGCCGGATGCGCTGGGGCAATCGGTGCAGAACGGGTTCCATGAGCTGATCGGCAACACGCCCAATCGCGGCTGGCGGTATCAGTTGCACAATGAACCGACGCTGGATTTTTATGGCGCGCGCATCTGGCGCGATAATGTGGCGCGCTTCGGCGATGGCGATATCGGCGTGCAGATTTTGCCGCAAATAAGCGGACAGGTAGGCAACACCGAAATTTACGGTCAGGCGGGCGCAATCATCCGGTTCGGCCAGGGGTTGGACTCTGATTTCGGGCCCGCGATCATCCAGCCGGGCACCAATGGCACTGATGCCTATACGCCCACCCGGCCTTTGGTCTGGTATGTGTTCGCAGGCGCCATTGGGCGTTTGGTCGCGCATGATATTTTTATCCAGGGCAATGATTTCCAATCCAGCCGCCATGTGCCTTTGACCCCCTTGCAGGGTGATTTTGAAATTGGCGGGGCGGTGATGTTCCGTGGCGTGCGGCTGAGTGCGACCGAGGTGCTGACGACCCCGGAATTCCATGGCGCGGCACCGGCCTTCCAATATGGCTCGGTCGCGATCTCTACCCGGTTTTGATATCCCCCCGGGCCGCATGTTGCGGCGCGGGCGCACAGCGTGGCAAGGTCTTATCCATGGATAGACGAGTGCTACTCACCTTGTTGCCAGTGTCTCTGGCACTGCCCCGTCTGGCGCGGGCCGGGGATTTTAATCGTTTTTTGGCGGGCTTGCAGGCACGGGCGCGGGCGGCGGGCATTCCACAGGCGGTGGTGCAGCAAACCACCGGCGGCCTTGTGCCAAACGCCGATGTGCTGAAATTCGACCACCACCAGGCTGAATTCACCGAGACCTGGGCGACCTATAGCAGCCACGTGCTGAGCCAGACGCGGATTGCCGAGGGGCACGCCAAGGCGGCGACAAGTGCCGATCTGCTCGCGGCCATGACCAGCCGCTTTGGCGTCAGCGCCGGGGTGTTGCTTGGCATTTGGGGGATCGAGACCAATTATGGCGCGACCCAGGGTGATTTCGGCGTCATCGACGCGCTGACGACCCTGGCCTGGGACCGCAACAGCCGGTTTTTTGGCAATGAGGCGATCGACGCCATGCGCATCGTCGCCGATGGTGACGCGCCCGCCGCGCGGCTGCTGGGCTCCTATGCCGGGGCGATGGGACAGCCGCAATTCATGCCGGGCGTGTATCTCTCGACCGCGATTTCGTTCGCGGGCACCGGGCGTCCGGATATCTGGAACTCAGACGCCGATGCCCTGGCCTCGATGGCGAACTATCTGGCCAAGGCCGGGTGGCAGCCGGGCCAGCCTTCAAGCGTGCCGGTACTGGCCCCGTCCAGCATCGATGTCGCGCAGACCGGGCGGGAGATGCTGCGCAATGTGGGGTATTGGCGTGGGTTGGGCGTGCAAACCCTGCCCGGTGGCGCGCCCTTGGCCGATGACATGCCAGCCTCGTTGCTGCTGCCTGACGGTGCGGGGGGCGAGGCGTTTTTGGTGTTCGCCAATTTTATGGTCATCAGGCGCTATAACGCCTCGGATTATTACGCCCTGGCCGTGGGCGGGCTGGGCCGGATCCTGGTGGGCGCATGATCCGGCATTTTGTCATGATGCTGGCGATGGCGTTGGCGGGCTGCACGCACCAGCCAGCGGGGCCACCGCCGGGGCCTGTCAGCTTTACCGTGGGCAATCCGTATCAGGCGGGCGGGGAATGGCGGTATCCCCGTGTTTTTAACAGCTATGATGTGACCGGGCTGGCAACCGTTTATGGCGACGACGCACCGGGTTACACCGCTGATAACGAGCCCTATGACGCGAACGCTCTGGCCGCCGCATCTCCTTTGCTGCAATTGCCCGCGATTGTGACGGTAACCAACCTCGTGAACGGCTACACTGTCGATGTGCGGGTGAATGACCGTGGGCCAGATGTGCCGGGCCGGGTGCTGGAGGTAACACCGCGCGTGGCCCGGTTGCTGGCGTTTCCATCCGGCGGCGTGGTCGAGGTGCAGGTGACCCTGAATGTGCAGCAGACTGCGACACTCGACGGCGCCTTAGGGCAGGGGCCAAAAATGACCGCCGCCCCGGTGGCGGGCATTACGGCGCAAAGCCTTGGCCCACCGGGGGGTGTGACCGGGCAGGCGGTGCAAAGCCTCATCCCCGCCCAGAACGATGATGCCAACCCCGCCGCCGTGACATTATCCGGCGCTGTGTCCGTGACAACACCGGCACCGGGGCCGCTTTATGTACAAATTCCTGGATATGGCAGCGAAAGCGATGCCTTCCGTGAGATGGAACGGCTCTATGGCGTGCAGGCGCGGATTGTGCCGGTCTCGGGCGGTGACCGGACATTATATGCGGTGAATATCGGCCCGTATCATTCCGTGGCCGACGCCGATGCGGGCCTCGCGCAGGTCCTCGCCGATGGCGCCACCGACCCCGAGATTATCGTGCGATGAGCACGTGCTCAAATAATCGTGCGATGAGC
This sequence comes from Acidocella sp., assembly GCA_029077775.1. Lineage (GTDB taxonomy): Bacteria > Pseudomonadota > Alphaproteobacteria > Acetobacterales > Acetobacteraceae > Acidocella. The sequence goes on from JAQNCU010000009.1 coordinate 13,781, forward strand.
ACGTGCTCAAATTATTGTTAGATGATAGGCGCGGGCGGGCCGTGTCAGGGGTGATGCCGCGCCAGGGGGTGTTCATCACGCTCGAAGGCGGGGAGGGGGCGGGCAAATCCACGGCCGCAGGCGCGCTCGCCGCGATGTTCCAGGCCGAAGGTGCCGATGTGCTGCTCACCCGAGAGCCCGGCGGCACGGCAGCGGCCGAGGCGATACGTGGCCTGCTGCTGGGCGATACGGCGCTGGACCCGCTGGCGCAAACGCTGCTGCATTTCGCCGCCCGGGCGGACCATGTGGCGATGAAAATCCGCCCGGCGCTGGCCGCTGGGGCCATTGTGATCTGCGACCGGTATTATGATTCGACCATGGCCTATCAAGCCTATGGCCAGAATGTCGATATCGCCGCCGTGGCGGGGCTGATCCGGATGATCGGGTTGATCCCCGACATCACGTTCATGCTGAACGTGCCCGAGGTGGTCTCGCGTGCACGTCTGGTGGCGCGTAACCGGCCCACCGACCGGTATGAGCGTATGGACGGTGAGACCATGGCGCGCATCGCCGCTGGCTTCACCGCCATCGCCGCCGCTGAACCCGCGCGCTGCGTGGTGCTGGACGGCACGGCGCGTACCGAGGCAATGGTGGCGCAGATGCGCGGTATCATCACCGCCCGGACCGGAAGATGAGCAAGCATCCCCGCGCCAACCCGGATTTTGTCGGGCATGCTGGGGCGGTAAGCGCGCTGTACCATGCCGCCAGCGCCGGGCGGCTGCATCATGGCTGGCTCATCACGGGCCAGCCCGGCATTGGCAAGGCGACACTGGCCTATCGGTTCGCGCGCTGGCTGCTGGCGGGGGCAAACACGGCGGACCTTAGTCTCCCGTCGGACGACCCGGTGTTCCGCCGGGTGGCGGCGGGCACGCATCCGGATTTTTTCACCATCGAGCGCCGGGTGAACAGCAAAACTGACCGGTTGCAGAGCGAGATTGTGATCGACACGGTGCGTGAGGCGATCTCGTTCATGCATCATACACCGTCGGAAGGCGGCTGGCGGGTGGTGCTGATCGACGGGGTGGAGGATATGAACCCTAAGGCCGCGAACGCGCTGCTGAAACTGCTCGAAGAGCCGCCGCCGCGCGCGGTTTTGTTGCTGGTTTCGGGCGCGCCAGGCCGGTTATTGCCCACCATACGCAGCCGGTGCCGGGCGCTGGCTTTGTCGGCCCTGGCCGAAGCCGAGATGGCCACATTGCTCGCGCGTTACGCGCCGGAGTTGGATGATGGGCAGGCTCTCCGGCTGGCCACGCTGGCTGAAGGCAGTATCGGCGTGGCGCTGACGCTGGCAGCTGAGGGCGGGGTGGCGCTGGCCGGGCTCGTGGATGAGGTTTTGGCGGGTGAATTGTCGCCGCCACGGGCGCAGGCGATCGCCGACCAGGTGGCGCGGGCTGTCGAGGGGGCGGACAAATTCGAGGTTTTTTTCACCCTGCTGCGTGCCGGGCTGGCGGCGCGCACGCGGGCACAGGCGCGGGCAGGGGTGGATGCCGCGGCGTTGAGCCGCGACGTGTCGCACTGGCATGCGCTTGGAATCCTGGGCCGTGAAGTGGTAGGTCTCAACCTCGATAAACGCGCCGCGGTGGTTGTGGCGCTCAGCCAGTTGCACAGGGTATGACCAAAAAATACTATATTACCACGCCGATCTATTACGTGAACGGCGCGCCGCATCTCGGCCACGCCTATACCTCGGTCGCCGCCGATGTATTGGCACGCTGGCACAGGCTGTCAGGCGACGAGGTGTTTTTCCTCACCGGCACCGATGAGCACGGCCAGAAGGTCGAGGCCGCGGCGCGGACCGCCGGGTTAGCCCCGCAAGCCTTTACCGACCGGGTGGCGGCGGATTTTAAGGATATGACCCGGCGGATGAACATCTCGAACGATGATTTTATCCGCACGACCGAGCCCCGGCATAAAGCCGCCGCACAGGCGCTCTGGCGGCGGCTCGCGGCGGCGGGAATGATCTATCTCGGCGCGTATGAGGGGTTTTATTCCGTGCGGGATGAGGCGTTTTATGACGAGGACGAACTCACCACCCGGCCCGATGGCACGCGCATCGCCACCGCCACTGGCGCGCCTGTGGAATGGGTTGTCGAGCCGTCATATTTTTTTAAATTAAGTGCGTTCCAGGATCGTCTTTTAGCGTTTTATGAGGAAAATCCAGGATTCATCGCGCCGGTGGCGAAGCGTAACGAGATATTGTCGTTCGTGCGCGGCGGGTTGAAAGACCTCTCGATCAGCCGGACCAGCTTTACCTGGGGCATCGAGGTGCCGGACGATCCGGCACATGTGATGTATGTCTGGCTGGACGCGCTGGTGAACTACCTGACCGCGACAGGCTACCCGGATGCACAGGCCCCGCGCGCGGCGTTTTGGCCAGCCAGCCTGCATTTGGTGGGCAAGGAGATCATCCGGTTCCATGCGGTGTATTGGCCCGCTTTCCTCATGGCGGCGGGGCTGCCCTTGCCGGGCGGCGTGTTCTCGCATGGGTGGTGGACGGTCGAGGGCGAGAAGATGAGCAAATCGACCGGGAATTTCATCGATATCCGGCCATTGGTCGATGAATTCGGGCTGGATGTGATGCGCTTTTTCCTGCTGCGGGAGGTGCCGTTCGGCAATGACGGGGATTTTTCGCGCAAAAACCTGATCGCGCGGACCAATGCGGAGCTGGCGAACGGGCTGGGCAATCTCGGCCAGCGCACGCTGTCGTTTATCGCGAAAAACGCGGGCGGCGTGGTGCCCGCGCGGGGTGACTTGCATGATGTCGACCGCGCGCTGCTGAATATGGCCGGGCTTTTGCCGGCACGCATGACCGCCGCCATGGACCGGCTGGCCTTCCATGAGGCGTTGGAGGAGGTGTGGAAGCTGATCCGCGCGGCCGATGGTTACATCGACCAACAGGCACCCTGGAGCCTGCGCAAGACTGACACCGGGCGGATGGCAAGCGTGCTGCACACGTTGGTCTCGGTGCTGCGGGTGATCGCGATTTTGTTGCAGCCTTTCATGCCGGACGCCATGGCCGCGTTACTGGACCAGTTGGGTGTGGCGGCTGACGCGCGATTCTTCGCCAGCCTGGGGGCGAATGTTGTGGAGGGTACGATACTGCCCGCCCCGGTCGGCATTTTCCCGCGCTTTGTGGATGCCGCCTGATGCTGATCGACAGCCATTGCCATCTGGATTATTTCGACCAGCCTGATGAACGGGTGGCCGTAGTGGCCCGCGCCCGTGCGGCGGGGGTGGCGGAAATGGTCACCATCGGCGTGACCATGAGCCAATCCCGCCAGGCGATTGAGATTGCGGCATCGCTAGACAATGTCTGGGCTTGTGTCGGTATTCACCCCAACCATGCGGGGGAGGAGGGCCCGGTGCCCGACCCGGCGGACATCGCGGCGTTGGCGGCGCATCCAAAAGTGATCGGCATTGGCGAATCCGGCCTCGATTATTTCTACGACAAGGCTGACCGGGCGGTGCAGGTTGAGAATTTCCGCGCCAATATCCGCGCGGCGCAGCTCTCGGGCCTGCCGCTTGCCATCCATGCGCGCGATGCCGATGAGGATATCGCGCGGATTCTTGCCGAGGAGCGGGCGCGCGGCGGGCATTTCAACTTTCTGCTGCATTGTTTTTCCTCCGGGGCGGCGCTGGCGCGCACGGCGGTGGCCATGGGCGGGTATATCTCGTTCTCGGGTATTCTCACCTTCCCGAAATCGACCGCCTTGCGTGAGATCGCGGTTGAAATTCCACTTGATCGGCTGCTCGTTGAGACAGATTCGCCCTATCTGGCGCCCGTACCGTTCCGGGGTAAACGCAACGAGCCCGCCTATACCGTGCATACGGCGAAAATACTGGGCGATGTGCGGGGGCTGGATGCGGGCGCCATCGCGCGGCTGACCAGCGGTAATTTTCGGACTTTATACCGGAAGGCGGCGTGAAGGTTACGCTGCTCGGCGTCGGCGGGTCAGCGGGGTCACCGCAGATTGGCGGCGCGGATGGCGGGGGTGACTGGGGGTCGCTGGACCCGAGCGAGCCGCGAAACCGGCGGACAAGACCGAGTATTGTAATAGAAACATCTGATAATAAACGAATTTTGGTTGACACCGGGCCTGATCTGCGGATACAGCTGAATGCTGCGAGGATCGGCGCGGTGGATGCCGTGGTCTATACCCATGCCCATGCGGACCACATCGCGGGCCTGGATGAAATTCGGATTTTGAACCGCATCCTCGGCGCGCCGATGCCAGGCTATGCCGACCAGAAGACGTGGGATGAGCTGAAATTTCGGTTTGACTATGCCTTTAAGCCATTCTCCGGTGGTTTTTTCTTTCGCCCGGTGTTGCAACCGCATATCCTGACTCCTGGGGGTGAGGCTGAAATTTTGGGAACAACATTCCAGATCATCGACCAGGATCATGGCTTCACCCGCACGCTCGGCCTGCGATGCGGCGGCTTTGCCTATTGCACGGATGTGATGGGGCTGGACGACGCCGCCTTTGCCGCCTTGGCGGGGTTGGACGTGCTGGTGGTGGATTGCTTCACCAGCGGGAAGCCGCACCCAACGCATGCCAATCTCGATCTGGTGCTGGCCTGGGTATCACGCTTGCGGCCCCGGCGGACCATCCTCACGCATATGGGGCCGGATATGGATTACCGACATCTGCTGGGTGTTTTGCCCGACGGTGTGGAGCCTGGCTATGATGGCATGGTATTCGAGGTTTGATCGTCGTTTCTGGTGATTATATACATGACAAAAGCTGACGCATCATGTAGTGATGAGGGGTGTGACAGGCCGGTGCGGGGTGGCTGTGCTTAAATGAACACTCTGCCCCGCCATTTGTTCAGTCGTTCAGCTATTTTATTGACATAATCAGCGCCCATGTGAGGCCGAGTCGCAGAGTCACATCACGCCAAAGTTCGCAAGAAAAAATTTCATTTTTTCAAACTTTTCCTGTGAAACGGCCTGTTAGTGGGCTAAGAAATTAGCATAATGCTAACTTATATAGAATCAAATGGCCTATGGCGGCGTTTTGTTCTACATTTGTTCTTTGGCTAAGCGGGGGTTTAATATGGCAGTATCAGAAATAGTTAAGGAGGCGATCTCAGAGGTAGTGAGAGAGCGATTCGCTGGCGCTCAGATTACTTCCGTTAATGTTACCGCCGGGGAAGACAGCGATGGCGACCCGGTATTAAGAATTTTTGTGATTTTTGAAGCTGAGCGGGGTAAGGAGACATTAGACGCGAAAAAGATGTCTGGTCTTCCGCGTCGTCTTATAGAAAAGCTCTCAGAGATGGATTTTGACGCTTTCCCGATGGTTAGTTTTGTATCTGCTAAAGATGCAAAAAAGCTGAACTTTGCGGCCGCCTGATCTTCTAGATTCGGCCTATATTTTATTATTTTCTAATAGGGCTTGTTGAGATTCAGGGATTCCCTTGGTCACGTTGTTTGTGATTCACGCTTTTCATGGAGCGATTTATTTTGACTGACGCCCAATGGGCGAAAA
>JAQNCU010000306.1 GCA_029077775.1 Acidocella sp.
AAATACGGCTTCTGAGGTTCACAGTGACAACCCGCATAGAATTACTCGAACTGATCAACAACGGCGAGAACTCTGGCGTCGAGTTCAAGCGCGATGATATCGACAACCGTGCCCTGGCTAAGGAGCTGGTAGCGTTTTCGAACCTGTCCGGCGGCGCTGTGCTGCTCGGTGTCGAAGACGGCGGCACCGTGTCGGGGATTACTCGCGACAAGCTGGAAGAATGGGTAATGACCGCCTGCCGCGACAAGATCCGGCCAGCCATCATCCCGTTTTTTGAAATCATCCGGGATGTCGAGCCGGGCAAGCATGTGGCGGTTGTCCGGGTGGCCCCTGGATTCAGCGTCCATAGCGTGTGGCACAACAGCGGAAATACCTATTACATCCGCGTGGGAACCCAAAGCCGGGAGGCGACACCGGAAGAGCTGAGCCGGCTGTTCCAGCAGCGCGGCGCGTTCCGGGCGGAGCTGCGCCCGATCTCGGGCGCGCAACTGGCCGATCTCGATCTGCGACGACTGCGGGATTATTTCGGGCGGGTCAGACAGCAGGCAACACCCGATGAAGGCGATGAAGCCGGTTGGCGAACCCTACTGCTCAACACAGAGCTGATGGTGGAAGAGGGGATTACCCTCTGGGGGTTGCTGCTGTTCGGCAATTCGCCGAACCGCTTTCTGCCCTTTGCGGGCATTGATGCCGTGGCCTTCCCCGGCGTCGAAAAAGACTATGCGGCGCGGGAGCGCGCGACCTTGCGTGGTCCCATGACGGCGCTGTTGGGAGATGGGGGCTTGGTCGAGAATGGCTTGGTCGAGCAGGCACTTGAATTCATCCGTCGTAATGTCGCAGCCAAAACCACGTTAGAAGACGGCGCCCGGCGGGTCGAGGTGCCGGTTTATCCACCTGAGGTGCTGCGCGAAACCCTGGTGAATGCCCTCATTCACCGTGATTACCTACTGACCAGCACGGATATCGAATTGGCGATCTACAGCGACAGGCTGGAAGTGATTTCGCCAGGCAGACTGCCGAATGGTATCACGCCGGCCCGGATGCGCACGGGCTGCCGGGCCGCGCGCAACCAGCTCATGAAGGACGTCATGAAGGACTATGGCTATCTGGAACACATGGGCATGGGCGTGCCGCGAAAGATGGTCCGGGGCATGAAGGAGCACAACGGCACTGACCCTGAGTTGATCGAAGGGGAAGAGAGCTTCACAGTTCGACTGCTCGCTGGCGTGGGGGAGACACAAATGACGGAGCAAATTGAGCCGATGCAAGAAATAGCGGTTCAACTGGGGAGGTTTATAGCGAACAGTAACATTGCTGCTACAGCAACGTTGTTTGAAAATCAGCTCATCCTAAATGATCCCTCGAATTCTCATCCACCACTCAGAATTATATTCGGCGGCAACGGAAAATTTCACCTAAAGGACACTCAGGATGGCTTTCAGGGACAAGTCTACGCTGAGATGGCCCGCTGGAACGGCGAGGAGTCTTTTACTCAAAGCGAAATTCTTGCAAAGGGAAAATCATGGCTAACAAAATGCGCCGTGGTTGAAAATTCGGCCGGATTCGTTGATACCGCACCGGGCTTTTGCCGGTCGGACTACCTCCCGCTCAACCTCGTTTAGGAACTTACCCTCTGGTGCCCTCCGATAGCTGACGTATCGCTGCTTCACTAAGCTTGTATTCACGGGTAAGAGCGCCGGCTTCTACCAACACGACCGCATTTCGTGACTCAAGTTTGGTAATGATGAGCTCCGCTGCCTGCTGCGCCAGGCAAACATCATCCTTAAAAAGACTTTCCACCCATCTATAACGCCAGCTAGAGGGAAGCTTCTTTGTAATTTTTGGGGGCATCCATTCAACCCAACGTTTTTGGCAAAAATCTCTCTCAGATTGTATTGTCTCTATGAGCTTGTTGAATGAAAATATTCCATCTTTCAGCACGATGTCATCTAATGGACGTTGTCTGAACAATTTTTGTATCTTTGGCTCAGTAAGAATTTCCTCAGAAAAGGTTTTTGCTTTGATCTCGCGCTTCCAGGCGCCAAAAAAATCGGCGCAAGCGACAAGAATACCGATTGCAAATACAATATCCATCGAGGGCCGAAACCATGGTAGACGAACGTCTAAGAAGGAAAGAAGATTCGAGATTATCGGGTTTCCAACTAATTTTGTCGAGAAGGCCAGCGCAGTCGTGATTCCCAGCGCTAATGCAGCGGATTTTATTTTTAATGATCTGTATTGAACCGTCGCAGTTTTTGAAATTTCAGCGCGAAGTTTTATTTCTTGTAACCGTTCACACTCCCCCCGTGCTTGGCTCTAATGAAGCGTTAGCCAGCGGCCGGTAGAGCGGCGAAATGGGGGCTTGCCTTTCCGTCCGAATCGGATTCTACGATTCTGATGCCCCGTCAGAGAATCCCCGGCCTGAAAGACATCAAGCGGACCGATTTATCTGCCATGTCGCGCGGCGCGCTTGAGGAACTGACCTGGGATTTGCACGAATTGGCGCGAACTCTGGCAAACCGTGCCGGCGAAGATTCAACAACCAGTTCCCGTCCGCCTTCCAGCGACAATCCCTACCGGCGTGACACCAAGAGCGAGCAAAGTTCTGATCGCTCCGACCGGGACGATGACGCCGGTGGGGGTGGTTCTGCGCCGGGCGGCAACGCTTCCGGCGGTAACCCTGGACCCAAGCCGGCTGGCAAACGACCTGGAACGAAAGGGTTCTGGCGCCGGTTGCCGATTATGGTCAGCGGTGAAGTCCTGCACGCACCGAAGGCGTGCGACGCATGCAACGCAGTCTTTGGATCCACTGTCGCGCAAAGCCGCCACGTCAGCGCCCATCTGAGCTTTGAACTCACCCGCGGCGACATGAACCTTCATGTCGCAGCCACAAAACATTGCTATCTGGCGATACGCTGCGACTGCGGTCACGAGACTATCGCACGCCCTGCGACCGGACTGTGCTCGCACGTCGAGGGGCGACGGCGCGACCTGCAGATGAGCGAGCGCTGCCTGGTCGGCCCGGTGCTCGCCACCTTCATTGCGGCGCTGTCGCTGCGTTTCCGGCTCTCGCGCGTCAAGATCGCCGAATTCCTGGTTGATTGGCTGGGCGTTGAGCTCGGTGTTGCCACCATCGAACGCTGCATCCACGAATTCGGTCTGGCGAGCGAACCCGTGGTCGAGCAATTGATCGAAGAGGTGCGTGCGGCCAAAATCGTGCATCTCGACGAAACGCCGTGGTATCAGAAGGCAACCCTGCTGTGGCTCTGGGTTGCGGTGACGGCGACCACGATCGTCTATCGGATCGGCAGCCGCAAGCATTGCGAACTGGCAGCACTGGTCGGCGATGCCTTCCTGGGTTGGCTGGTCACCGACGGGTACGGCGCCTATCGCGATCATCCGCGCCGTCAGCGATGCCTGGCGCACTTGATCCGCAAGGCCCGCGCGCTGGCAGAGGGGCATTACGGCGCGGGATCGGGCTTCGGCCGCGATCTGGTACGCGATCTACGCCGCTTGATCGAGCGTGTGCATGACGGCGACGACCCTGCCGCCATCAAGCGCCTGACCGCGCGCATCAAATGGAACTGTCAATGTAACCGCCCTGAGATCGATACGAAAGTTCGCGGGTTGGCCGGCGAAATCCTCAATGACTGGGACGCCGTGATTGCCTTCGTCGCCGATCCCGAGCTACCGCCCACCAACAATGATGCCGAACGCGCGCTCCGCCATGCGGTGATCTCCAGGCGGATCAGCTTTGGCACGCGATCCAATGAAGGGAGCCGGTTCTATGCGGCCGCGCTCAGCGTCATTGACACCTGCCGCAAGCGCGGCACTGATCCATGGGCCTATGCCTGCGCCCTCGTCACCGCCGCCCGCGCTAACACCCCGCTGCCCACAATCCCTGCTCACATAGCCGCCTGACCCGGGGGGTGTGAACGGTTAGTGCGCC
>JAQNCU010000307.1 GCA_029077775.1 Acidocella sp.
AAAGTGATCGCCGCGCATATAGGCGGCTTCAACCTTGTCCTTGTTGGTATGGGCAAGGGCGGCCTCCGCGATTTCGCGCGGGGTACTGGTCGCCTCGGTGGTGGAAGCAGTCGAGATCGCGCCGTCAGACAAGACAGTAAAGCAGTACCGTAATGCCTGGCGGCGCATGATAGAGAGTAATCAATGGCCGGAAGAAATAGGCGAACGCAATCGCAAATCATTCAACGTTTACCGGGCAGCTCTGGTGTTCTGTGCGAAAGAGACCATCCGCAATCGCTACGCCAGAATTACCGATGAAGGCGATATTATCTCAAGGGTGGATGCTGCGTATCTGGTCAAGGATATTGAGCATTCTCTAGCCATCCTGAATCGTTATCCTCCGCATGGGGGCGGAACCGCCTGCCAGTGGTCAGCGCCAGACGAGGGCCAAACCAAGAAAGGCAAGCGGCGCGGCATTTCGAAATTGCCCGAAAACTGGCGAGAGAGGATGGCGCAAGCCTGCCCTACCACATCGCGGTATGCTGCAGCTTTGTACCTGTCTGCCCTGGTTGGGTTACGCCCGCAGGAACTTAAATATGGCGCAATTGTTGGGGTCGTAGATGGACACATCGCGGTCTGGATCGAGGGCGCGAAGGTCACGACCAAAAACGGTCAACCCGCTCGCAGCATAGCGTTTCTTATTGATAATGTGATAGCGCGGATGCTCGCAAACATTGTGGTGGCCAAGAAGACTGAGAGAGGCAAACTGAAGGTATCGATCAAGGATCCTCGAAAGTTCTGCGACGTTGTTCGGTCGCTTTCGCGGACAGTATTCCCGGAAGTTGACTATATCGTGACGCCATATTCATTCCGTCATGGCTTCGCCGCGGATCAAAAAGCACGCAAGGTTGACCCAGCGGACCTCGCCAAGGCGCTGGGGCACGTCTCCGCGCGTTCACAACGAGCATACGGCAGCACCGGGCAAGGCCGGCGCCCTCTCATTGCCTTGACGCAAGTGATAGCTACGCGGCCCGTGCGTGCGCTGGACCGGGCGACGGACTACATGGCTTGGCAGGACAGCAAGCAAGACTCGGCGCTAGGAATGCAGCCGGGCTACTAGGCTGCTCCCGGAGGAACAGGCGCCATCATGCCGCCGTACATGCGCCACAGATTCGCGGCCAATTTCTCTCTATCGACATGCTCTATGTGTCGCCTGGATACTGGTGTCAGCCCATAGTCAACGCACCTCCTTATCCAAAAAGCCCAGTGTATTGGCGTTCTCGATCAATGTCCGCACCTTGGTCCGATCAAGCCCAGACGGAACTTCCGCGTCGATTTCCAGTTTTAGTGTCACCTGATTACCGGGAATGGTGGTCAATTGCTCGACGATTGCTTCTACGATTTGATGGATGTCTCGGGCCGGGCGTTCCGAGGAAATCATCACCGTTCCAAAGAAGCGTGTCGGCTTCTTCTCCACTGCAGGCGGCGGCGAGCCTGCATCGCCTTCGTCGCGTGGCGGCACATCAGTGGGCGGCAGATCCACAACGTCCCCACCATCAGTCGAGGTAGGAACCATTTTCGGTCGATGAGCTTCTGCTACCGCAGCCTTCACGATGATGCTGTCGCTGTCGATGACCACATGCGTATGAGGGGCTTTGTCGATGGCAAGGCCGAGATAGATTTGCGTTTTCTCATCCCAGCGTTCGGCATAAGCAAAGGGGCCAGGAATCATGCCCGCCACCGCTGATTGCACGGTCTTAACCAGCACGGATTGGTTTTTGAGCCGCGGCAGATAAAGGTAGCGGTTTAGATATTCCCAAAGGTCCTTGAGCGAGAGATGTCCCTTGCCATTCCAAATATATTTTTGAAGGTCACGATCTAGGCGTGTCGGCCCCAGCTCAGGCAGTAGCCCTTCGTCGCTGACCAGTTTCTTGCTGGCGCGAGATAGCACCCCATCCTGGGCGGGGATCTTGCCATAAACCCATTCAACCTCGGCTTGGGCGCTCTCCTGCACCGGGTAGATCAGGTAGCACCACGTTTCTTTCAGCCTGGTCTTCATGGTTTCGTTCGCCTCGGCCAACTTCGCCGTGGCAAGTCCGACGTCGCTGGGCGGGAGATTTAGCCTTCCTGCATCTCGAACGATTTCTCCCCATGCCATGGCAGACCGCACGGCGTCCTTTAAATGCTCAAGTTGGCGGGTTTCAGCTGCCAGGAATACCAGCATGTTGCGATAAACGCGCGGGACATTGCCCCGCTGCATCAGGGTGTCCTTGGCCTCGGCCATCGCCTCAGAATTATCGCGGCCGCTATGGGGGTGGGCGATACCCAATACCACGGCGCGGACGCCCCCCGCCTCATCGGGCACCTCAGCCGATGAAGCCGGCGCCACTTGCACCGCATCAAAATGGCCCCGATCTGCGATGCCGTTGATATATTTCTTTAGCTCGTTATCGATCGTTAAAAGAACCAGCGCGTCCTCAAGTTGTCCCGCGCGATCAGCCGCAACGCGGTTGAGGCTGGCCGACATTGAGTACCAATAGCGGCCCATATCAGCGTGCATAAATTTGGCCTGATTAGCCAGCCGGCGCAGCGCATCGCTGAATATGGATGGCTTCTCTCCGGGCTGCACGACCCCCAGATTGATCTGCTTGTCGTCCAGCCCCTTATTTTGCTGCTGATGCGTCGGCGCCGTGCCCATGAAAATGGCACGGGCAATGCGGCGCGTTGCCGAATAGCGGTTCAAGTTCGGGGCGGATTGATCGATCTTGTACGGGGTTGCGGCAGCACCATCGACATCGGCGGCAATAATCGACTGCCAGCTGACATCAAGGTAGTGCAGCAGTTCTGGCTCTACACGCGGCGAGCTGACGGCAACGTTACCGGGCATAATCATGACCGATGGATCTCCGTTCATCCACAGCTCATGGATGACCTGCGCCATTAACCGCAGCACGCCGCGCGTCCGCTGGAATTTTTCCAGTGATCCCCAACTTGTATAAAGCTGATCGAAGAGCTCAGGGTGGATCGGATAGGCTTTTTCCAGCTTCCGCCGATAATCCTCATCCGCACAGCCTTGAGGAAATTCGCCGCTGTTTTCACGGTAAAGCTTGGCGAACTGCTTCAGCGTATTATCCCGATGATGGAACTTGTCGCCTGGAATCTCCCTAAACAACCGCCGCCGGACGATTTCATAGCTTTCCTCTTGCGAGGCAGGGCGCCATGACGATTCAACGCGCGAGAAGGTCTGTTTGAGCCTGGCCAGAGCTTCCTGGCCACCCTCACCGCCGACCTCAATCTGCGAGGCTGGTAGCGATGCCACCAATAACGTGCCCGGGCTGGCTTTGACCGCCTCCGTCAGCGATTGAACGAAGGAGAGATTGCTGTCGAACGACCCTGAGGCTAGGCCATCCACGCGGTAAATTTGGCGCAGATAAGCCACCCATTCATCAATCAAAATGAGGCAAGGCGCGCATTTCCGGAAAATCGCCTCCAGCAGATTCGAGCCAGGTGCAATCCCACTGGCGTCGTTCTCCGCGATCATGTCGTATGCCGCGGCACCGCCGAGCTGCCATGCCAGTTCGCCCCAGGTGGTGCGCAGCTTCCGCCCGCCCTCCACGCTGACCATGTCTAGTGGCCCACGGGAGGTACCCACAAGAACGGCGCGGCGGATATTTGCCGGCACCGTGAGGTCATGTGCCCGCATGAGCTGATCCAGCCCTGGCAAGTCCTGGGCGCGCGTATTCCCGGCCATGTGATAGAGCGCCAGCATGGAGTGGGTCTTGCCGCCACCAAAATTGGTCTGCAGTTCCACCACCGGGTCACCGCCAACCTGTGAGAGCCGTTTTGCTGCCCCCACCAGCAGGGCGCTCAGCCCTTCGGTCAAATAGGTGCGGCTGAAGAATTCTTGCGGGTTCAGGTATTCGGATGCAGCGCTGCCATTATGGACCTTACCCAGATCA
>JAQNCU010000308.1 GCA_029077775.1 Acidocella sp.
AGGATTTCGCGTCGCCCGGATCGCCGGTTGGTGAGGCGCATGAAATTGCGTTTTTCCCGCCGGTGACGGGGGGCTGATGGTGGATCTGCCGGGGCCATCGATCGTACCGAGGGTTGTGGTGCAGAGCGCGGATTTTGACGCCGGGGCAGAGCTCGCGCGGTTGGGCGGCGATGGTGCGGCAGGCGTGGGCGGTATTGCGAGCTTTATTGGTGTGGTCCGGGGCGGCGAGCAGAGTGGCCGGGCGCTGGTGGCGATGACGCTGGAGCATTATCCGGGGATGACCGAGCGGATGCTGGGCCGGATCGCCGATGAGGCCATACGGCGTTGGGTATTGACCGGTTGCACGGTGATCCATCGGGTCGGGCGGCTTTGTCCGGGCGATAATATCGTGTTCGTCGGCACGGCCAGCCCGCACCGTGAGGCAGCGTTGCAGGCCACGGCGTTTCTGATTGATTGGTTGAAGACGGCCGCGCCGTTTTGGAAGGCTGAGGAATTTGCCGGGGGTGGCAGTGCCTGGGTGGCGGCGCGGGCGGCAGATCATGTGGCCGCCGCCGCCTGGGGTGGGCACGATGGGTTGCCCGGCGGGCTGGCTCCGCTATAGACGCGCCATGGACCTGAAAGAGCATATTCGTGGCATCCCGGATTTCCCGAAACCGGGGATCCTGTTTTACGATATATCAACGTTATTGCGCCATGCCGATGCCTGGGCGGTGGCGATGGGGCGGATGAGCAGCTGCGTGCGCGCTTATCATCCGACCGTGCTGGCTGGGGTGGAAAGCCGTGGGTTTTTGCTGGCGGCACCGCTGGCGTTGCAACTGGGCTGCGGGTTTGTGATGCTGCGCAAGCGTGGCAAGCTGCCCGGGCCGACGGTGGGGCTGGATTATGCGCTGGAATACGGCACGGACCGGATTGAAATTCAGGCGGATGCTCTGGCACCAGGGGCACGGGTGGTCGTGGTGGATGATTTGCTGGCGACCGGCGGGACGATGGCCGCGGGGATACAATTGATCAGAAATGTCGGGGCCGAGGTTGTGGCGGCGGCTTCGTTGATCGAATTGTCGTTCCTCGGTGGGCGCGAGCGGTTGGATGTGCCCTTCGAGGCACTGGTACGGTACGACGAGTGACAGAAGTGGCCCCGGTTTGGGGGCACCCTTTGGGAGGGGCGACCATCCGATGAGACGCCGGCGCGTCATGTCCGGGATTTTGGGTGCGGCGATGATGCCTGCTTGGCCAGGTGCGGCGGTGGCGGGCGTGGGGTCACTGAATTTGCTGGTGGGCGGGCCGCCTGCGGCCCGGACCAGCCGGTGGGGTAATGCTTGCGCGTTGGCGATGCAAGCGGGCTTCCCCGGGACACCTCAGATCATCACGCAGGCTGTGGGCGGGCTCGACGGCGTGACCGGGGCCAACCAGCTCGATGCGCTCGTGGTGCCCGATGGCCGCACGGCGGCGATTTTGCCGGGGGCGGCGTTGATCGCCTGGTTGACCGGCGATAGCCGCGTGCATTTCGACCCGACCCGCTGGATACCCGTGATGGCCGGGAGCAATTCCGGTGTGCTCGTGGTACGGCCCGCACCGGGGAAGGCGGCAGATTTGGCGGGCTTGCGGGCGGCGGCGCCATTGCGACTGGCGGCGGACCAGCCGCAGAGCAATGATCTGGCGGCGTTGCTGGCGCTGGCGGGCATGGGTGTGGCGACCGCGCCTGTGTTCGGGCTGCGTGACATCGGGGCCAAGACCCGGGCATTTCTCTCAGGCGAGGTGAATGCGGTGTTTGTCTCCGGCGAGGGTGTGCCCGAAGATATCGCGCCGTTATCGGCGGGTGGCGGCGTGCCTGTGTTCAGCCTGGGTGGTTGGGCGGCGGATGGGACCGTGATGGTGGACCCGTTATTCCCGCAATTGCCGGATGTGGCGGCTTTTGGGGCGGCACAGGGGGCTGCGATCGCGCTGGAATACCAGGCGGCGGCCGCGGCGGCGCGGTTGGATTTTATCGTGGTCCTGCCGAAGCTGACAGCGCCCGGCGCGGTGGCGCAATGGCGGCAGGCGGGGCTTTCGGCAATGGGATCCGCCGGGTTGGCGGCGGCGGCGCGCGCCAGCTCGGTGATTTTGCAGCCCGCCGCGATTGCGGTGTCGGCCTTGTCGACATTGAGCGCAATGGCGGCGGACCAGGGGAATTTGCAGGCGTTTCTCGTGCAACGTTTCGGCTGGCAGCCGGGCTGAGTTGGCCAAGCCTGTCAAAGCCTTTGTCTGTTCGGCCTGTGGCAGTGTGTTTCCGAAATGGGCGGGGCGGTGCGAAGCCTGCGCGGCGTGGAACACGTTGGAGGAGCGGACCACGGCACCCGCACTGCCAGGGGGGTTGAAGCCACAGGCAAATGCCGCGGGCCGACGGATTGAATTTGTTGGATTGGCTGGGATCTCGCCGCCACCGCCGCGGGTGCCGACGACCATTGCCGAGTTCGACCGGGTACTGGGCGGCGGGTTGGTTGCGGCCTCGGTCGTGCTCGTGGGGGGCGATCCGGGCATCGGGAAATCGACGTTACTGCTTCAGGCTGGGGCGGCTTTGGGGCTTGCGGGGCGGCTTGTTGTTTATATTTCGGGCGAGGAATCGGTCGATCAGATCCGGTTGCGGGCGGGCAGGCTCGGGTTGACGGGCGCACCGATGGAGGTGGCGGCGGCGACCCAATTGGGCGATATTCTGGCGAGCCTGGGGCAGTTCCCGGATGCGGCGCTGGTGGTGATCGATTCGATCCAGACCATGTGGACCGAGGGGGTGGATTCAGCCCCCGGCAGCGTGACCCAGGTGCGCGCGGCGGCGTTCGAGCTGATCCGGGCGGCGAAAACCCAGGGCTTCGCGCTGATGCTGGTGGGGCATGTGACAAAGGAGGGCAACCTCGCGGGGCCGCGCGTGTTGGAGCATATGGTCGATGTGGTGCTGCATTTTGAAGGCGACCGGGGACACCAGTTCAGGATTTTGCGCGGTGTGAAAAACCGCTTTGGTGCCACTGATGAGATCGGGGTGTTCGAGATGACCGGCGGCGGGCTGGCACAGGTGGCGAACCCCTCCGCGCTGTTTCTGGCCGAGCGGCGGGGCAATGTGTCGGGCAGCGCGGTGTTCGCGGGGCTTGAGGGCTCGCGCCCGGTGCTGGTGGAAATTCAAGTGTTGCTGGCGCCCAACCCGGGTGGCGCGCCCCGCCGCTCGGTCATCGGGTGGGATTCCGGGCGGTTATCGATGCTGCTGGCGGTGCTGGAGACGCGCTGCGGGTTGAAGCTGTCACAGAACGATGTGTATTTGAACGTGGCGGGCGGGTTGCGGGTGGGGGAGCCAGCGGCTGATCTGGCCGTGGCGGCGGCGTTGATCTCGGCGGCGTCGGATGTTCCGACTGACCCTTCGATGGTTTTTTTTGGCGAGGTCGGGCTTTCAGGCGAGGTGCGGCAGGTGGCGCAGGCGGAGCTGCGGTTGAAGGAGGCCGCGAAATTGGGGTTTGCGCAGGCGGCAGGGCCGAAGCGTGTGGCCGGGGGGGCGGCGCGGATGGCGGTGCCGGGGACTTTGAAACTGCTTGAAATCGGCCATCTGACGGACCTTGTTGCGGTGGCGACGGCCGGGGTAAAGCGGGCGCTGCAGAGCAAGGAGCGTGGATGACCTGGGTTGATGCAGCAGCGTTGATGATCATCATGCTGTCGGCGGCGTTCTCGATGGTGCGGGGGTTTGTGCGCGAGGTGCTGGGCGTTGGCGCCTGGGTGGGTGCGGCTTGGGCGGCGGTGAGGTTTTACACGCTGATTTTGTCACAGGTTGAGAGTATTTTGCCAGATTCGATGAAGCATTTCGGGCTGTATGTGGCGATGGCCATCGTGTTCATTGTGGTGTTGGTGGTGCTGAGCCTGGTGAGCGCGCTGGTTGGCGGTTTGGTGCGTGATTCGCCGCTCTCGACCCTGGATCGAAGCC
>JAQNCU010000309.1 GCA_029077775.1 Acidocella sp.
TGTTCACAAAAAGAAGCGCTTGCTGCCCGCCAAGAGTCATTCTTTAGGCCAGCTGGTATGATACATTTTTTTCGCAATTCCAGGGCTGATTGCTGTCCTGCCACGCTCAGCCGATCGTCGATTTGCCCCGAGAGATGGCCGCAACCCCGGTCCGGCTGACCTCGGCCAGGCCGATCGGGCGCATCAGGTCGAGGAACGCATCGAGCTTGTCGGTCGCCCCTGTCAGTTCGAAGATGAAGCTTTCGGTCGAGGCGTCGATCACGCGGGCGCGGAACGCATCGGCCAGGCGCAGGGCTTCATGCCGGTCATCGCCGGTCCCCACCACCTTGATCAGCGCCAGTTCGCGGGCCAGATGCGGGCCCTCCTTTGAGAGATCGAGCACCCGATAAACCGGGACCAGACGACCCAGCTGGGCCTTGATCTGCTCGATCACCATTTCCGTACCGTTGGTCACGATGGTGATGCGGCTTTTGCTGCGGTCCTGCTCCACCGGCGCCACGGTCAGGCTGTCGATGTTGTAGCCGCGCCCGGAAAACAGCCCGATGACGCGCGCCAGAACACCGGATTCATTTTCGACCAGCACCGAGATGGTGGCGGCGCGCAATGTATTCTCAGGCATCAGACCAGAACCAATCCCTCATCGGTGACCGATTTGCCGGTATAGCCGCCGGCATCAGGCTTATGCTCAGGGCCCAGCAGCATCTCATTATGCGCGGCACCGGAGGGGATCATCGGGAACACGTTTTCCTTCTGGTCGACGCAAATATCCGCGATCACGGGCTTATCCACCGCGATCATCTCGGCGATCACGCGGTCCAGATCATCCACCGTCTCGGCCCGCAGCCCGACCGCATGGAAGCTCTCGGCCAGTTTCACGAAATCCGGCAGCGCCTCGGAATAGCTCTCGGAATAGCGATTGCCATGCAGCAATTCCTGCCATTGGCGCACCATGCCCATATATTGGTTGTTCAAAATGAAGATCTTCACGGGCAACCGGTATTGCGCCAGCGTGCCCATCTCCTGGATGTTCATCAAAATGCTGGCCTCACCCGCGATGTCGATAACCAGCGCATCGGGGTGGGCAATCTGCACGCCCATCGCGGCGGGCAGGCCATAGCCCATGGTGCCCAGCCCGCCGGAGGTCATCCAGCGATTCGGCTTGTCGAATTTGAAATGCTGAGCCGCCCACATCTGATGCTGCCCGACCTCGGTGGTCACAAATGTCTCCCGGCCGCGCGTGGCTTTATAAAGCTGCTCGATGGCGTATTGCGGCTTGATGATGCTGCCCGGATCGCGGCTCTGCGTGAAGCGGAGCGATTGCTTGGCGCGCCACACATCGATCTGCTGCCACCATTTCGCGATGGCGTTGCGGTTTACCGTTGCGGCATCTTTTTTCCAGGCGGCGATCAGCGCGCGCAGGGTTTCGGCGGCGTCGCCGATGATCGCGACATCCACAGCCACCGATTTATTGATGCTGGACGGGTCGATATCGGCATGGATTTTTTTCGACCCGGGGGAGAACGCGTTCAGGCGCCCGGTCACCCGGTCATCGAACCGCGCGCCGAGATTGAGCATGACATCCGCGCCATGCATCGTAAGGTTCGCCTCATAGGTTCCGTGCATCCCGAGCATCCCCAGGAATTGCGGGTCGGACGCCGGAAATGCGCCGAGACCCATCAAGGTGGACGTACAGGGGAACCCGGTCAGCCTGACGAATTCGATCAGCAGGCGGGCGGCGTCTGGCCCGGCATTGATCACCCCGCCGCCAGTGTAGATAATCGGCCGTTCGGCGCGTTTGAGTAATGAGATCGCCTCAGCGATCCGCACCGGGTCCGGTGTGGTGCGTGGGCGGTAGCTGCGATGCGGCAACGGGCTGGGGTCGGTATACGGTGCTGGCGCGATCAATATATCCTTGGGCAGATCGACGAGCACAGGTCCAGGCCGCCCTGTTCGGGCGACGTAAAACGCCTCATGCACCACGCGGGAGAGATCCTCGGAGCGTTTGACAAGATAATTATGCTTGGTCGCCTGCCGGGTGATGCCTGTGGTGTCAGCCTCCTGGAAGGCGTCGTTGCCGATCAGATGCGTGGGTACCTGCCCCGTAAGGCACACCACCGGAATGCTGTCCATCAGCGCATCGACCAGCCCGGTCACGGCATTTGTCGCCCCCGGGCCAGAGGTGACCAGCACGACGCCAACCCGGCCCGTGGCGCGCGCGTAACCCTCAGCCGCGTGCACTGCGGCCTGTTCATGACGGACAAGAATGTGCCGAATGGCGCTTTGCTGAAACAACGCATCATAAATCGGCAGCACAGCACCACCCGGATACCCGAAAATCACGTCCACGCCCTGTGCCTCCAACGCCCGGAGAAGGGCTTCCGCCCCTGATTTCATCACATCGGTTGTCGAGATCGTGCCGTCCATAGCCACCTTGCTGCCTGTTATCTGTGTCTGGTTGCACCGGTACAGGCTCTGTCAGCCATGGTCAACCATCGCAATTTATAAAGTTAATAAAATCATCTATATAACTTTCTGAAAATTTCGTTTGAAAGTCATTTTCGGCATTAATAATTCTAAGATTCTCATTTTCGACCAATTTCTGGTGCCGGAACCACGTCGCCTGGCGCTTGGTGTATTGATACGTGGCCAGAACGGCGCGTGCGGTGGCCTCGGTCAGCGTGGCCTCGCCGCGCAGAAACGCCGCAATTTCCGGCACGCCATGGGCACGCATCAGGGGCAGGTCAGGGCCAGGCTTGGTTGCCAAAAAATCCGCCACCTCGGGTATTGCCCCAGCCTCCAGCATGGCGGCGAAGCGCACTGAAATGGCCGCGCGCAGCCTCTCACGCGGCGGGTCGAGCAGGATCATCCGGCATTGCCAGCCGGACAAGCCGGACCTTGGAATATTTTGCCAGGCGGCCAGACCCATGCCTGTGCCGATCAACACCTCATAGGCGCGGGCCACGCGCTGGCTGTCCTGGGGTTTCAGCCGGGCGGCTGTGGGCGCATCCAGCATGGCATGAACCGCCGCCGCACCCAGGCTGGCCAGCGCCTCGCGCGCCGCCAACCGCGCCGCCGTCCCCGGATCGGGGATTTCGGCGATGCCATGGATCAGTGCTGAGAGATACATGCCCGTACCCCCGCATAAAATCGGTATCTCGCAATTTTGCATCTCGCCCAGCGCGGCCTCACGCCACCACGCGGCGTTGGCAGGTTGGGCGGCTGCCCGGACACCATAAAGCCTGTGCGGCAGCGTGGCTTCGTCGGTGAAGGATGGCCGGGCGGTGATCACCCGTAATTCCTGGTAACATTGCATCGCATCGGCGTTGATGATCGTGCCGCCCAGACGCGCCGCCAAGGCCATCGCCAAAGCGGATTTTCCGCTCGCGGTCGGCCCCGCGATGATCAGCAGGCGCCGCCCACCCTCCCTTGCGTCCACGCTGTGCGGTGTCCTACCAATCTCAGCCATGTCCTATATCGTCATTCTCGTGGCCAACCGGCAAGCCGGACCCCTTACCCCGGCGGATGTTACCCATGCGCGGGATTTTTGCGCCGGCCAGCACCTGAATTGGCTGGCACCATCCCATGCCGCCGAGTTCATCGTCAAAAACCCGCCGGACATCGCGCAGGTCAAGCTGGTTTTGGCGCATAAGGCGACCGATGTGTTCGTCACCCGCTTCCGCGGACGGCGCAAAGCGGTGCTGGTCGCCGACATGGACAGCACGATCGTGACCACCGAAACCCTGGACGAGCTCGCCGCCCATGCCGGGCTGAAGGACGAGATCGCGGCGATCACCCAACGCTCGATGAATGGTGAGATCGATTTCGCCACCGCCTTGCGCGCGCGGGTGTCGATGCTCAAGGGGCTGAGCCTCGACGCCTTGGAGCGTACCTGGGCGGCGACCGCATTCTGCCCCGGGGCGCGCACGCTGGTTGC
>JAQNCU010000010.1 GCA_029077775.1 Acidocella sp.
AAAACACCCCCCATCGTTTTTGCGTCCTGGCCCGTACCCCCGCTCCGGGCGCGGTCAAACCCCCGGGCCCCCGGCGGGGTTTTGAAGATTAGTCGGATATTTATGCACGACAGACCCGGCGCAGGCGGTTTGCGGCTTGCTCCCATTGCCGTTTCGGGATGACTATATGATGATCATGGCTGTCCTATCTCCTCGTCCACGCACCCAGACCCCACCGCTCCCATCGCGCGGCGGCAAACGTCCCGTGTTTGGCGGCATCGATCTTGGCACCAATAATTGCCGGATGCTGGTCGGCACCCCCACCATAACCGGGTTTCAGGTGATCGACAGCTTCTCGCGCGTGGTGCGGCTGGGGGAGGGGCTGTATGAGACCGGCAGGCTCTCGCCGCTGGCCATGGAGCGAGCGCTGGTCAGCCTGAGCATTTGCGCGGACCGCGCGCGGCGCTGGTCGTCTGATGCCGGTATGGGGCCGATGCGGCTGCGCGCCATCGCCACCGAAGCCTGCCGTCAGGCGGAAAACGGGGCCGAGTTCATCTCATTGGCGCGGGAGCGGACCGGGTTGCCGCTGGAGATCATCCAGCCGCGTGAGGAAGCTGAGCTGGCGGTTGAAAGCTGCGCCTCACTCATCTGCCAGGCGGGCCGCCGGGCTTTGCTGTTCGATATCGGCGGCGGCTCGACCGAGATCGCCTGGGTGCGCGTGAACTGCGATGGCTCCGCGCCGGAACTGGTGGGGTATATCTCGCTGCCCATCGGCGTGGTGACATTATCTGAGCGTTGCGCCGACCTTTGTTATTCCGAGACCGGGTTTGCTGGCCTGGTTGCGGATGTCACCGCCATGCTCCGGCCCTTTGAGGCGGTACACCGAATCGGCCAGGAGATCCGCCAGGGCGGTGTGCTCATGGTCGGCACGTCCGGCACGGTCACCACGCTTGCCGGGGTGTCGCTCAAGCTCGATAAATACCGGCGCGGTCTGGTTGATGGCGTCTCGCTCTCCCGCGCCGCGGTGGATGCCGCGTTGGCCGAGGCGCGGACGCTGGGCCGCGAGGGCCTTGGCCGCCACCCTTGTATCGGCATGGAGCGGGTGGATTTCGTGCTGCCCGGCTGCGCCATTTTTGCCGCGATACATGAGCTATGGCAGGCGCCCGCGCTGATGGTGGCCGACCGTGGCCTGCGTGAGGGCATGCTGATGCGCCTGATCCGCGGGAGCCAGCCACCCCGGCGCGGCTACGGCCCGTTATGACACAATCACCCGTGGTGCCGCCGCGCCGTGAAGCGGTGCGGCTGAAAAACGCGCGCAAACATTCCACGTCCTCCCAGGCATGGCTCGCCCGGCAGCTCAACGACCCCTATGTGCAGGCGGCAAAAACCCACGGCTTCCGCTCGCGCGCGGCCTTTAAGCTGATCGAGCTTGATGATAAATATAAGTTGATCAGCAAGGGTGCCAGGGTGGTTGATCTCGGCGCGGCCCCAGGCGGTTGGGCCCAGGTGGCGCTGCAACGCCAGGCCGCCACCGTGGTCGGGATCGATCTGCTACCCATCATCCCAGTGGCGGGGGCGTCGTTTATCGAAGGCGATTTTATGGCGGACGGCATGGAGACAAGGCTGACCGCCATGCTGGGGGCCAAGGCCGATCTGGTGCTCTCAGATATGGCCCCCAACACCACCGGGCATGTCGCCACCGACCATATCCGCATCATGGCGCTGGCTGACACGGCGTTACATTTTGCCTGTCAGATTCTGGAGCCCGGCGGCGCGTTCGTCGCCAAATTGTTTCAAGGCGGCGCTGAGCGCGACATGCTGAACACGCTGAAATTGCGCTTCCGTACCGTGCGCCACGCCAAACCCCCCGCCAGCCGCAAGGATTCCAAGGAGATGTACGTGGTCGCCATCGGGTTCCGGCCGGAGTAGGCAACTGCGCTTGCGCCGCACAGGGGCTCCGGTTAATGAGGGCCGCCAAGGTCTTAATTGAAAGCGCGGCCATGGCTCCCAGCATCCCGTTCGATCCTGCATCCCGCATCGCCGAGGCACTCGCCTTTGATGATGTCCTGCTTGTGCCCTCATATTCCCAGGTGCTGCCGACATCGGTCACCACCATCACGCGGCTCACGCGCGGGATCAATCTCAATATTCCTTTGGTCTCGGCGGCCATGGACACGGTCACTGAGGCCGCGATGGCGATTGCCATGGCGCAGCAGGGCGGTATCGGCGTGATCCACAAAAACTTCACCGTCGCCGAGCAAGCCGCCGAGGTACGGCGGGTAAAAAAATTCGAGAGCGGCATGGTTGTCAACCCACTCACCATTTTCCCCGACCAAACGCTGGCCGATGCGCGGGCGTTGATGGCCGCGCATAACATCAGTGGGTTTCCGGTGGTGGAGCGCGATGGCAAGCTGGTCGGCATCCTCACGCATCGCGATGTGCGTTTCGCGACCGACCCGAACGCCAAAATCTATGAACTGATGACCCGCGAGCATCTGGCGGTTGTCACCGCCGGGGTATCAGCCGATGAAGCCCGCGCTTTGCTGCATAAACGCCGCCTGGAGAAATTGCTGGTGGTGGACGAGGATTATCGCTGCATCGGGCTGATGACGGTGAAGGACATGGACAAGGCGCAGGCCCATCCGCTGGCCAACAAGGATGCGCTGGGCCGCTTGCGGGTGGCGGCGGCAACCGGCGTGGGCGATGACGGCGCGGAGCGCGCAATGGCGTTGATCGCCGCCGGGGTGGATGTGGTGGTGGTGGACACAGCCCACGGCCATTCAGAGGGCGTGCTGGCGGCGGTATCGCGCATCAAGGCGGCTTCCAACGCGGTGCAGATCATCGCGGGCAACGTCGCAACGCCGGATGGCGCCAAGGCGCTGATCGATGCCGGGGCGGATGGGGTAAAAATCGGCATTGGGCCCGGCAGCATCTGCACCACGCGCGTGGTGGCGGGCGTGGGCGTGCCGCAGTTCACCGCCGTGCTGGAAACCGCCGCCATCTGCCGCGCCGCCGGGGTACCCGCCATCGCCGACGGCGGCATCCGCGCCTCAGGCGACATGGTCAAGGCGCTGGCCGCCGGGGCCGACGCCGTCATGGTCGGCTCGATGCTCGCCGGGACCGATGAAGCCCCCGGTGAAGTGTTTTTATATCAGGGTCGTAGCTATAAATCCTATCGTGGTATGGGAAGCCTGGGCGCTATGGCGCGGGGCTCCGCCGACCGGTATTTCCAGCAGGACATAAAAGACACGCTAAAGCTGGTGCCGGAAGGGATCGAGGGCCGGGTGGGCTATAAAGGCCCGATGGCGGCAGTGGTCCACCAGCTTGTCGGCGGCTTGCGGGCGGGCATGGGTTATACCGGCAGCGCGGATATAGGCGCGTTGCAGACCGACGCGAAATTTCGCCGCATCACTGGCGCTGGCCTGCGCGAGAGCCATGTGCATGACGTCGCCATCACCCGTGAGGCGCCGAATTACCGGCAGGAGGGATGACCCCCGCCGGACAACTTGCCTGCGCGATCGACCTGCTCGCGGCGATCGAGGCCGATGGGCGGCCAGCGGATGCCACAGCAAACCATTTTTTCCGCACCCGCCGCTTTATCGGGGCGGGGGACAGGCGGGAGGTCTCGACCTTGGTCTGGGGCTGTCTGCGTGCACGCCGGCATCTGGGCTGGTGGTTGCAGCATTTCGGCGCGCCGGAAACGCCGCGTCTGTTGCTCGCACTACAGGCTATGTTCTCGGGCATGACCTTGAATAAAATCTCCATGGCTTTCACCGCCGGGCGGTACGGCCCGCCGCCGCTCACGCCTGAGGAGAGCGTGATTCTGGAAAAATTCGCGGGCCACACGCTCGAACACCCGAACATGCCCGATGCCGTTAAGTTCGAGGTGCCGGACTGGATATTGCCGCGCCTCGCCGCGCAATTCGGCCCTGCTTTGGCGGCCGAGATGGCGGCCCTCGGCCAACCCGCCCCGCTCGATTTACGGATCAACGCGCTGAAAACCACGCGCGAGGCCGCCATCGCCGCCCTGGCGCGTGAGGGCCTCTCAGCCATGCCGACCCCGTACAGCCCCTGGGGGTTGCGGCTTGCCGGGCGGCAATCCATCACCCAGGGCAGCGCCTTCCGCGACGGGCTGGTGGAAATCCAGGACGAGGGCAGCCAGCTTGTCGCGATGCTGGTCGATGCCAAGCCGGGGATGCGGGTGGCCGATTACTGCGCCGGGGCAGGGGGCAAAACCCTGGCGATCGCCATGAGCATGGAAAATAAAGGCCAGATAATCGCCTGCGATGTCTCCGCCCCAAGGCTGGAGGGGGCCATAAAACGCCTGCGCCGCGCGGGCGTGCATAACGCGCAATCGCATCTGCTCGAACCCGGCGATAAATGGAGCAAACGACAGGCCGGGAAATTCGACCGCGTGCTGGTCGATGCGCCATGCACGGGCACCGGCACCTGGCGTCGCAACCCGGATGCGCGGCTGCGTCTCACGGAGGTTGATCTGGCCGAACTGCGCGCCAAACAGGCGATGATTCTCGACCAGGCGCAAAAATTAACAAAGCCGGGCGGTAAATTGGTTTACGCCACATGTTCTTTGTTGAATGATGAGAACGAGGCACAGATGGAGTCGTTCTTGTCCCGATATCCAGAATTCACACCCGTTCCCATGACCGCCCCGGCGGCGCTGAGCGGGACGTATCTAAGGCTCTCGCCGCGGGCGCATGGCACTGATGGTTTCTTTGCCGCCGTTCTGGTGCGCGCGCCTTGATCGCGGTTCGCCGGGCACGGGTGAATGACGCGCCGGGCATAGCCTCGGTCCATGTGCTCACCTGGCGCAGCGCGTATGCCGCGATTTTGCCGGAGGCGACGCTCACCAAATTATCCTTCACCCGCCTGACCAGCCAGTATGATCGTATGATCCGCATGGGCCGCGCGGTGTTTGTGGCCGCCAATGTCAACCCGTTCGCCACGCCCACCGTGCTCGGCTTCGCCACCGCGCGCCGCGCCAATGACGACGCGCTGGGCCAAGGCGAGGTGGAGACGCTCTATGTGCTCGATGACTGGCAGAATCGGGGCCTGGGCGGGGAATTATTGCGGATCGCGGCGAAATATCTGGTCAGCAACGGCGCCAATTCGGCCTATGCCTGGGTGTTGCGGGACAACCCGGCGGCGTATTTCTACCAGCGTCTGGGGGCCAAATGCGTCGCCCATAGCACCACAAGCGTTGGCGGTTCTGAGATTCCGCAATCCGCCTATGCGTGGGACCCGATTGAAACCCTGTTGGATGTCAATGCGCGGTGAGCTTGATTGTTTAAGGTTGACGCGCACAGCGCGACAATAACATCAGCGTCGATCAGCCCCACATGCCGATGGGAACATTATCGCACTTGACGCGATTATGCGCTAGCAGCGTGGCCATGAACCAACAGAAGATTCTCATCCTCGATTTCGGCAGCCAGGTAACCCAGCTCATCGCAAGGCGCGTGCGTGAAAGCGGAGTTTATTGCGAGATCCTGCCCTATAATGCCGAGCCCGCGCGCATCGCGGGCTTTGATGCCAGCGGCATCATCCTGTCCGGCGGCCCGGCCAGCGTGGCCGATGCGGGCTCACC
Source organism: Acidocella sp. (assembly GCA_029077775.1). Taxonomy (GTDB): domain Bacteria; phylum Pseudomonadota; class Alphaproteobacteria; order Acetobacterales; family Acetobacteraceae; genus Acidocella. Next base: position 5,585 of record JAQNCU010000010.1, read on the forward strand.
CCGCGCGCCGGATTATGTCTTCACCGCCGGGTTGCCCGTGCTGGGGATTTGTTATGGCCAGATGGTGATGTGCGCGCAGCTTGGTGGCGACGTTAAGGGCGCCGAGATCCGTGAATTCGGCCGCGCTTATGTCGATGTGGTGGCCGATTGTGCCTTGTTTGAGGGTGCCTGGGTGCAAGGCGCGCGTGAGCAGGTGTGGATGAGCCATGGCGACCATATCTCCACCCCGCCGCCGGGCTTTCGTACCGTCGCGATCTCCGAGGGTGCGCCCTTCGCGATGATCGCCGATGACACACGGCGCTTCTATGGCCTGATGTTCCACCCGGAAGTGGTCCACACCCCGCATGGCGCGGCGTTGTTGCGCAACTTCACGCATAAGGTCTGCGGGCTGACCGGCGATTGGACGATGGCCGGTTTCCGCGCCGCCGAGATCGCCAAAATCCGCGCCCAGGTGGGCACGGGCAGGGTGATCTGCGGGCTGTCCGGGGGGGTGGATTCCTCGGTCGCGGCGGCTTTGATCCATGAGGCGATCGGCGATCAGCTCACCTGTATATTCGTCGATCACGGTCTGCTGCGCGCCAATGAAGCCGCCGAGGTGGTGCGGGTGTTCGGTGAGCAATTCAACATCCGGCTGATCCACCGCGATGCCTCGGCGCTGTTCCTGGGTGAGCTCGGCGCCGTTACAGACCCGGAACAAAAACGCAAAACCATCGGGCGGCTGTTTATCGAGGTGTTCGACGAGGAAGCTAAAAACCTCGGCGGCGCGGATTTCCTTGCCCAAGGCACGTTATATCCCGATGTCATCGAGTCCGTCAGCGCGCTGGGCGGCCCCAGTGTCACGATCAAATCGCACCATAATGTGGGCGGCTTGCCGGATTTCATGAAGCTGAAGCTCGTCGAGCCGCTGCGTGAGTTGTTCAAGGACGAGGTGCGCGACCTCGGCCGGGAACTCGGCCTGCCCGAGAGCATCGTCGGCCGCCACCCCTTCCCCGGCCCTGGGCTTGCCATCCGGATTCTGGGCGCGGTGACCCGTGAGGCCGTGCAGATTCTGCAAAAAGCCGATGCGATCTATCTGGAGGAAATCCGCGCCGCCGGGCTTTATGACACCATCTGGCAGGCTTTCGCGGTTCTGTTGCCCGTGAAATCCGTGGGCGTGATGGGCGATGGCCGCACCTATGACCAGGTTTGCGCCCTGCGCGCGGTCACCAGCACCGATGGCATGACCGCCGATGTCTACCCGTTCGACATGGCGTTTTTAACCCGGGTCTCCAACCGCATCGTCAACGAGGTCCGTGGCATCAACCGCGTGACCTACGACATCACCAGCAAGCCCCCCGGGACAATCGAGTGGGAGTGAGCCCTTCGAGATCCCCCCAACCAGGCCAAACATCATGAGCCTCCGTAAACCCGGTCGGCATTTTTTCGCCAATCCCGGCCCCACCAATATCCCGGATTCTGTGTTGCGGGCCATGAATCGCCCCAGCATGGATTTTATGGATGCCGATTTTATCGAGGTCTTCGATGAAGCCCGTGCCGGGCTGAAATCTCTGTTGTTCACCGAACACGAGGTTTTTATCTCCGCCGCCTCTGGCCATGGCGCGTGGGAATCCGCGATGGTCAATCTTTTCTCCCCTGGCGATGAGGTGCTGATCATTGGCGGCGGATTTTTCTCGGTAACCTGGGCGGCATTGGCCCGGAGCTTTGGCATCATTGTGGAATTATTCGAGGTCGATTGGCGGCACGGTGTTGAAATCGCATCACTCCAGGCACGTCTGGCCGCGGATCATGGCCAACGGGTCAAAGCCATCTGTATCGTCCATAACGAATCCCTGACCAGCCTGGTCACGCCCATCCCGGAGGTTCGCGCGGCGTTGGATCAGGCCGGTCATCCGGCTTTGCTGCTTGTTGATACGATCTCCTCGCTCGGCTGTTTTGAATTTCGCATGGATGAATGGGGCGTGGATGCGGTGGTGGGCGGCAGCCAAAAGGGCCTAATGCTGCCTACGGGCCTGGGTTTTGTCGCGGCCGGGCCACGCGCGCTGGCGGCGCATAAAACCGCAACCCTGCCGCGATTTTATTTCGACTGGACAGCGATGATGGAGCGCCGGTTCCGCAGCTTTACCGGCACGGTCCCCATTATGCCGTTTTTTGGCATGGTGGAAGCACTCTCATTGCTGAAGGCGGAAGGGTTTGAGGCTGTGTGGGCGCGCCACCACAGGCTGGCGCAAGCCGTGCGCGCCGCCGTGCGCGCCTGGGGGTCGGGCAACCAGGGGCCAGAGCTTTATAACCTCAACCCGGCGCGATATTCAGATTCGGTCACCACGGTGCTGGTGCCCGACGGCATCGATGCCGATGCATTTCGTAAATTATTGCTGGATCGGTTTAACGTCTCGATCGGCGGTGGTCTCGCGCCGCTCATCGGGAAGGTGTTCCGCATCGGCCATATGGGCGATCTGAACGAGCCGATGATCCTGGGTACACTCGCCGCCATCGAACTGGCCTTCGGCGTTTTTGGGATGCCCCATACGCCGGGCGGTGTGGCGGCGGCCATTGAAAGTCTTAAAGCATGAGCCTTAGCGTCAAACTCATCCAGGTCACGCCGTTTGAGCAGAATTGCGCTTTGCTATGGGATGGCGAGACCATGCAGGGTGCCGTCATCGACCCTGGCGGCGATGTGCCGCGTATCCTCGCGGCGATTGAGAAGAACAATGTGGCCGTCACTGGCATTTTTCTCACGCACGGGCATATCGACCATGCGGGCGGGGCCGCTGAATTGGCCGCGGCACTGGGTGTGCCTATCACCGGGCCGGGGGTCGAGGATAAATTCCTGCTCGATGGTCTGGCCGCGCAAGGGGCGAAATACGGGTTATCGGCGCAAGACTGCACGCCGGATCATTGGCTCCACGAGGGCGATAAAATCACCTTGGGTGGGGCATCATTCGAGGTTCTTCATTGTCCCGGACACACGCCGGGGCATATCGTGTTTATCAATCACGAAGGAAAATTCTGCATCCTGGGTGATGTGCTGTTCCGCAACTCAGTCGGGCGCACAGATTTCCCGTATTGCGACACGCAGGCGTTGATGGCGGCGATCAAAACCAAGCTGCTGGTTTTGCCTGATGATTATCGCTTCATCTGCGGGCATGGCGTGTCATCGAGCATCGGCGCGGAACGGCGCAGCAATCCATTCATCAACGGCTGAAACACCCCTTATTTATGTACGAAGGCGATCTGTACATCGCCCAGCGTGATCCCGGCTTTTGAGATCACGGTGTGGTTGATCACCACATGCTGGCTCTGGCGGAACATCCAATCGCTCACCTGCACCCGCAATGTGTGGGTGGGGGAGGTATGGAGGTCTGTCTGGTACGTCATGTGGAAGGCATTGCCTGAATCCTCGCCGACAGCATCGCCGATCACATCGCCCGCCGTGCCGACCCATTGATGCGGCCCGGTCCGGTGGAAATGCCAAATGCGCTGCGTCGGCTGACCATTTGCCCCGCCAACATAATGGAAATGCTCCACCAGGGTCATCGTCGTGCCATCCCAACCACCCTGGCAATCAACCGTGAACTGGTTGCGCACATTGCCGAAGCGGTCGATGAAAATACCATAGGCTGTGGACGGGCCGGGGAAATAATCCTCCAGCGCCATCGGCGGCGCGCCTGCGGCAAAATCCGTCACACGCATGGTGGTGCAGCCCGAAAGCAAGGCCAGGCCGCAGATTGGAACCAAATATTTAAATGCCATCAATATCCACCCATGATAAATGTCCGCCTTTGCCCGCGCCCGTATCCATGAACACCGCACGCCCACCCGATGCGTTGACCATAACATAGGGCCTGCCATCGGCGCTGCGACGGTCATGACCACAATAAACGGTCATGCTCGCTGGAATGTCATCCACCCAGTGCAGAAGCCGCACCGGACGGCCTGCATTTGTCACCCGCCCGGTTGTCTGGCCATACAGAGCGCGCGCCAGCATCGGCCCTGGGCGGCCCATGGGGAAGGGAGGTTGCGCCTCGGTCAGCATGCCCCGATGAAACCCGCCATGCACGAAGAACAGGCTATTTTGATGAATCCACACCGGAGCGGCCATGATCTCAGCCTGGGTGCGCGCCCGTAAATCTGGCGGCAATGCCGCCAAGGTGCGTTGCAGCGCCTCACCGCTGACCAGATCGCCGCGCAGCGCCCGGGCCAGCTTGAAATCATGGTTGCCGAGCAAAAACACGCCGCGTTTTTGATCAAGCAGTTCAAACATGATCTGCAGCGCCCCTGGCGTGTCCGGACCGTCATCGACCAGATCCCCCAACTGCACGATAAAGCGATCCGTCCGCGCCGCCATGCCGAACCCGCGCGAATCGCCGTGTACATCACCGATAATGCGCAGACCGACGCCTTTGGGGATCATGCGCCGGCAGTGAGCGCGATTTCAGCGCGCAATTGCCTTTGCGCCCGCTCATCCAACGGAAAGCCGCGCAGAATAACCGCACAGACCAGCTTCAAAGCGCTCGGCACGCCGCAATACATGATCACGAGCACGGCGATGGCGGTGCCGGAATTCGCGTGATGTGTGGAAAACCCGGCCAAGGCGAGCAGCGGAAATGCAATCCCGACACTGAGCGCATTGCCCGCTTTCTGCGCCATGGTCGAGGCGGCAAAAAAGAGCCCGGCCCGGTGCTCCCCACTGCGCAGCTCGTCGAGATCAACCACGTCAGCCTGGATGGCGGGCGGAATGGTGAAATCCGCCCCCAGGCCGGAGCCCGTGAAGACGCTGATCAGCCCGAAAAACCACAGCCCGATATGCGGCACCAGCGGCACGAATGAGAAGGCGAAAGCGGTGACCAGCAGTGACGCGATCCAGGCCCGATGCTTGCCGATCCGCCCGCCGAGCCATAACCAGAACGGCACGGAGAGCACGCCAGCGAGGAAGTAAACCAGCAATAACGGCCCCTGCGCCGCCTCATTATGCAAAAACTGCGCGCAGATCATAATAAACAGCGCGGCGGGCAGGCCGTTGGCGAGACCGTTGAGCAGCCAGGCGATGATCAACTTGCGGAACGGCGCATTGGCCGCCGCCACGCGCAAAGCCGCGCCAAACCCGGCGGGTGCGGCTACGCGGCCCTGGGGCAGTTTGTCCGGCACAAAAATCAGCACGCCGAGCACAAAGGGTGTCGCCAGACACACGGTCAGGATGACCAGCAAATGCGCCTCTCCGGCGGCGCTGGTAATATGCAGCACCACCGGCGCCAATGCTGAGATCAAAATGCCCAGAATTGTCCCGCCCTCACGGAAGCTGGTGATCCGCTGGCGCTCCCTATAATCGCTGGAAAGCTCTGCCCCCCAGGCCCAATAGGGCAGTGAGAGCATGGTCCAGCCCCAGGTGACGAGCGCGTTGAATATAAACAACCATGCCGCCCCGGCTGATTTGGGCGGAAAAAACAGCCCGACCGCGCCGACCACGGCAATGGGGATGGCAAGTGCGATGAACGGCTTGCGCCGTCCAAAACGTGAGCGCGACATGTCCGACAACCGCCCGACCGTGGGGTCCACAAGTGCATCGAGCACCCGCACGGCGGTGAGCACGAAACCCACCGTCGCGAGGTTCATGCCCATCGGTCCCGCCCAGAAATTCGGCAGGATGACAAGCAACGGCAACCCAAGCATTCCCAGTGGCAAAGCCGGGGCAGCGTAGATCAATATCAGCCGGGTGGAGAGTTTTTTAACGAAGCTCAAGCGCGGTGAATGAGGATCTGGCCCACATCCGTAAACCCGGCATCAAACCCAACCTCGCAATAACCGAGGTAGAACTCCCATAGTCGTTTGAACCGCGTGTCGTATTGCGCTTGCAGCGTGGAGATTTTGTCCCACCGCTCCAGGAACTTCGCCTGCCACTGGCGAAGGGTCTCGGCGTAATCCCGCCCGAACCAGATCTGCCCGCCCATGGTCAGCCCGGCCTTGCCGATCTCCTCCTGCAACCTTGTGGGGGAGGGCAGCATGCCGCCCGGGAACACATAACGCTGGATAAAATCTGCTGTCTTGCGATAATCGGCGAAAAACCGGTCGGCAATGGTAATCACCTGGATGCCCGCACAGCCACCGGGGATCAGGCGCTCCCGCAGGGTTTTGAAATAGGCGGGCCAATATTCCTCGCCCACGGCCTCGAACATCTCGATCGAGGCGATGCGGTCGAACGTGCCGCGCGTGTCGCGGTAATCTTCCAGCCGCAAGGCGACCTGATCAGACAGCCCGGCTTTTTCCATGCGCGCCTGGGCATAGGCCAGTTGCTCGCGCGAGAGCGTGATGCCGGTGACCTTGGCGCCGAATTCCGCCGCCGCGACCTCAGCAAACCCACCCCAACCGCAGCCGATCTCCAGCACGCTCATGCCGGGCCGCAAGGCCAGACTACGGCACAAGGCGCGGTATTTTTCGATCTGCGCGGCCTGCAAATCCGGGGCTTCGGGCGTGAACAAAGCCGATGAATAGGTCATCGAAGGGTCGAGCCATTGCTGGTAGAAATCATTCCCCAGATCATAATGCTCGGAGATATTGCGCCGCGCCCCCTTGCGGGAATTCGGGCGCAGCCTGTGCAACACCCACGAGGCAAAGCGCGCCCAGGGCTTGCCGCGCAGCATGGAATCGAACGCCATCTCATTGGCGGTGCCAAGCCGCAGCACATCGGTCACGTTCGGGCTGTCCCACAAACCGTCCAGATAGCCCTCGCACAGCCCGAGCGAGCCGCCGAGCGCGATGCGTGCCACCGCGCGCGCATCTTTGATAATAAGCGTGGCGGCAGGTCCGGGCTCCCGGCCTTCAAAATAATGCACGCTGCCATCCGGCAGGACCATGTTGAGCTTGCCCGCCTGGATCATCCGCGCGAATTGCAGCCCGAGCCGCAAGCGCCGGTCACGCGGGGGTAAGGCTGCAAACGGGGTCATTGCCGTGGCGGTGGTGGTGTACTCGTTCATTGGCCTTCTCCTGCGACGACAACCTCATGATCATGTTTCGGTGCCGGATGATACTTCGCACCACGCACCCAAATTTTTAGAGCCTGCCAATGGATCGCGATAATCACTTTTAAGGGCGTTAACGGCATTTCAAACAATAAACGCAAAAGTGACCGGTCGCTCCAGTCGCGTGCGCGCAAGCCCATCGTCGCCGTCATCCGTTTTTCCGCCGCCCCGTACTGAATCGAAACCATCAGTTTTTCCAAAGGCGCGGTCAAGGCAAAGCGGTATCCACCTTGTTCATCGAAAAACGGTGAGACATGCATCCGCTTGGGCGCTGATTGGCGAATGAGCGGGCCATCACCCACAGGCATCAGATATCCTATCTGGCCACCAAATGTGTTTTTGACCTGATGCAGCACAGCCCCTAATGTTCCATGCTCGTCATAACAATAATAAAAACTGATTGGGTTGAAGGCAAAACCCAGCAATCGCGGCATCGTGACGAACACGATCCGCGCGGCGAATGCCGAGAGGTTTTGCGCTGCCAGCGCGGTTTCCACATACGCCCTTAAACCACGGCCATCCCTGAACCCGTGGTCGCGATCCTGGATCGAGAGCAAGCCCGCTCGGTTATGGCTGAACAGCCGAGAGGCAGCACCCAGCGCATCGAGCTGGTCAAGCTCGGCGGCCAGCATCCAAATCCGGTAGTCGAATTTGTGCCTGAACGGCGTGTGCCTGATATGCGCCACCCGTCCGGCGAATAACCGGGGGCGGAACGGATCGGCCTGGGTTAATGCGCCTGCCATGGCGCGCTCACATCCAGGGCATTGGCAACCCGAAGTGCGGAGGCGATGCCATCCTCATGGAACCCCCACCCTGTCCAGGCCCCCGCGAACCACAGCCTGTCCTGGCCCTGGATTTCGGGCAGTTGCTCCTGCGCGGTGATCGCCGCAGCATCGAATTGCGGATGGCGATAGGTCTTGCGCAGCAAAATCTTGGTCGGGTCGATCGGTAAATTCGGGTTCAGGCTGACCAGCAGCGGATCTTTGGTCTTCATGCCCTGCAGCAAATTCATCCAATAGGTCAGGCAAACCGCGTCATCATAATCCGCCCGGCTCTGGCTGAGATAATTCCATGACGACCAGGCGAGCTTGCGCCGGGGCATCAAGGCGGCATCCTGGTGCAACACCGCGACATTATCCTGAAACCGGATGGCGCCCAGGATGGCCCGTTCGGCGGGGTGAGGGTTATCGATCATCGCCAGGCTCTGGTCCGCATGGGCACACAGCACCACCTGGTCATAGGTCGCACCGCCACTTGCGGCATGCACGGTCACGCCCTGCTCGTGCCGCGTGACACGGCGCACGGCATCGCCCAGCCGCAACGCCGCCAAATCCGCCGCCACCCGCGCCACATAAACGCGCGAGCCGCCGGTCACGGTCCGCCATTGCGGCCTGTCGGTGATGTTCAACAGGCCGTGATTGACAAAAAACCTTATGAAGCTGCGCGCCGGAAAGGCCTTCATCCCTGAGACCGAGGCCGACCAGATGGCCGCCCCCATGGGCAGGATATAATCCTCGACAAAGCCTGTGCCGTATCGGTTGGTGGTAAGGTATTCGCCCAAACTCACGGTGGATTGCGTTTGCAACAGCGCCGGGGCGGCTTTGTTGAAGCGCAAAATATCTCGCACCATACCGAGGAAACGCGGACGCAGCATATTGCCCGGCTGCGCGAATAATTGCTTCAACTCACCCCCGGCATACTCAAAGGATGCCTGGTTCTTGGACACACCGAAGGACATATTGCTGTCATGCGTGGCAACCCCCAGGGCCGCGAAAAAGCCGATCAGGTTGGGGTAGTTTACATTATTATAAACGATGAACCCGGTATCGACCGGCACGACATTGCCATCCACCACAGGCATCTGCGTATCGGCATGGCCGCCAGCGCGCGGCTCGGCCTCGTACAAGGTGACATCATAAGCCTCGCGCAGCAGCCAGGCCGCCGACAACCCCGTTATCCCGGCCCCGACCACCGCCAGTCTTTGTCTATCTGCCAAGTTTCATCCGTTCATAGGCTTTAAGCGCATTGTTACGCCCTTCGCTTAACGGGATAATGGGGTGTGGATAAGTCCGTCCAAGGCGAACCCCCGCGTTTGTGAGAATTTTCTCATCCGCCTCCCAGGGGCAATGTAGGTATTTATCCGGCAGTTTCGCGATCTCGGGGACAAATTCACGCACATAGGTACCATCGCCGTCGAATTTCTGGCCCTGTAATACCGGGTTGAAAATCCTGAAATACGGCGCTGCATCCGCCCCGCAGCCCGCCACCCATTGCCACGACGCCGCGTTCGCGGCCTCATCGGCCTCGCATAGCGTATCCCAGAACCAGGCCTCCCCGGCCTGCCAGGGGATCAGCAGATGTTTGACCAGGAATGACGCACAGATCATCCGCACCCGGTTATGCATCCACCCCGTCCGCCATAATTCGCGCATCCCGGCATCGACAATCGGCACGCCGGTTTGCCCGCGCTGCCAGGCGCGGAGCGCGTCCGGCGCCTCTGCCCAGGGGAATTTGTTAAATTCCGGCCGGATGGGCACACGCCGCAAATCAGGGTGCTGCCATAACAAATTGATCGAGAATTCCCGCCATAACAGCTCCTTTAGGAACACCTGCACGCCCTTGGACTGCCCGCAGGCGCTGGCGCGCTGGAACACCGCGCGCGGTGAGATCTCGCCAAAGCGCACATGCGGCGACAGCCGGGACGTGCCGGGCTTGCCCGGCAGATTGCGCGCCTCGTCATAATCCTGCACGGGCCCTGCGAGAAACCGCGCGAGTGCGGCCTCTGCCCCGGCCTCACCGGGGGTCCAGGATGCACGCAGCCCGCCAGCCCAATCGGGGTTTGTCGGCAGCAAGTGCCAATCGTCCAAAGCCTCCCCGGTCATGCCCGTTAATCCCGGTATATGCTCGGGCGCGGGGAGATGTTCGGTTGAAACCCCGGCCTCGAAACAGGCTTTTGAGAACGGCGTGTACACGCCATAAGGCCCGCCCGCCTTGGTGACGATGCGCTCCGGCGCGAACAGGCTGACCGAAAGATGGCGGTGAAACGCGATGTTCAACGGCTTCAACGCCGCATCCACCGCGCGGTCGGCGGCACGCAAACCGGGTGTGAAGCTCCGCGCGGCGTGGACCGCCCCCGCCCCCGCCGCATGGGCGAGAGCAGGGATGATCACCGCCGGGTCGCCGCGTTTGAGCACCAATGCGCCCCTGCGCGCCGCCAGATCATCCGCCAGGCGGCTAAGCGAATGATGCAGCCACCAGCGCGCCGCATTGCCCAGATTTTCATCGAGAATATAAACCGCGAGGATTTTGCCCCCTTGCGCCAGGGCGGTTTGCACGGCGGCATAAAGCGCCGGGTTATCCGCCAGCCTGAGGTCGTCGCGGAGCCAAACGAGTGTGTGTGGTGATGCTGCCTTGCTCATGCCACCTCGGCCATGCGGCCGAGTTGTTCGAGAGCAAACGAGAAAAGCTGGTCCTGGCCGAGCAGAAACACCCGCAAGCCGCGCGGAAACAGCCGGGCGATGGCCGGGTCTCGCACATCCAGCCCACCCGCATAGGCGCCAAAGGCGGGCAGCATCAAGCGGTTACCGTCAGCCACAAAACATGGGCGGCTGACGCGCTTGGCCCGCGCATCGATGCTGGCTTTGGGGTGGAAATGCCCGGAAATCTCGATCTCACGCGGACCCAGATGCGGCTGCGCCTCATGCCGGAACGTGAACGGTCCCTCACGATACACAGCACTCGACAACCCCGGTAGGCCGGTCGGCTGCGTGTCGTGGTTGCCGGATATCCAGATGAACTGCGCCTCGCGCGCCATCGCCTCGATCCGGGCGCGGTCCTCGCGCGCCAGCCGGTTGGCGGCCTCCCGGTCGTGGAAACTATCGCCGAGTGCGATGACCTTGGCTGGCCGGTACAGCCGGACCAGCCTGTTCAGGCGCTCCAGCGTGGCCTTGGTATCATAGGGCGGCAACAGGGCGCCGCGGGCGGCCAGTGAAGATGATTTCTCGAAATGCAGATCGGCGACGATGAGCAAACGGCGGGCTGGCCAAAAGGCCGCACCTGCCGGGTCTAGCATCAGGCGTTCCTCGCGGAAGTGAATCGGTGCTGCGGTCATGGCGCGTGAACAAGCATATTCTGCGCGTAAGGGCTATTGGTAAATTTTTCATCGCCGGGGGTTAAACTCATGGCTTCCGATACCAACGCCGCCTCGGCCAAAATCAATTCCTCGCCCTCCCCGTGTGACACTTGCTCGCGCCCGACCTCCAGCAGCACCGGCACCGCGAGCGGGGAGACCCGGGCGAGCACACGATGCGTGATGTTCCCCCGCGCGCGCGCCAGCAACAGCCCGATTCGCCGCAAATCGAGCAGCCCGTTTGCCGCATCCGCGCGGGTGGCGCGCAGCAACACATGGTCAGGCTGGTGGCGGCGCAGCACGTCATAGATCAAATCAGAATTGATGGTCACCTGCCGCCGGTTTTTCTCGGCCCCCGGCTGGCGGCGCGGGATCAGCCCTGCGATGACCGCGACCTGCCGGAAACTGCGGCGGCGCATGGAGCTGCTCTCCATCCAGGCCTCAAGGTCATCGCCGAGCAAATCCTCCTCGAACAAGTCCTCAATCCGCGTGGGCGGATGCACCGACCATATAGCCAGCACGTAATCGGTGGCCACAAAACCGAGCGGACCATGCCCCATGCGTTCCATCCGCCGCGTCAGCAACATACCTAAACTCTGATGCGCGTTGCGGCCCTCAAAGGCGTAAACCACCATGTACCAGCGCCCGCCGCGCGGAAAACTCTCGACCAGCAAGCCGGACGCCCCCGGCAGCTCAGAGATTTTCGCCTGCATCTCCAGCCATTCCCGCACATCGCCGGGCAGCCTGCCCCAGTATGTCCGGTCTTGCAGCATGGCGCGCACGCGGTCGGCCAGATGCGTGGTCAGCGGCATCCGCGCCCCCGCATAGGCAGGCACTTTGGGCGACGCCGCGCGGCTTTCGGCCACCTCGACGAACGCCTCGCGCAGCCGGATGAATTGCAAAATGCGTCCGGCGAACATAAAACTGTCGCCGGGTGTAAGCTGGTTGACAAAATATTCTTCGATCTCGCCCAAAGCCGTGCCGCCGCTTGGGCCGCGTTTGCCGACCAGCCGCACCTTCAGCACCGGCGCCTCGACGATGGTGCCGATGTTCATGCGGTGCTGGCGGATGACGAATTCGTTCGCGACATGAATAAAGCCCTCCGAATCCCGGAACAACCGGCGATACCGGTCATAGGCGGCCAGCGCGTAACCGCCATTTTCGCAAAACGCCAGCAGATCGTCGAAATCCGCACGGCGCAGCCCCGCATAGGGCGCCGTGCCCGTTACCTCGCGGTATAGTGCGTCCGGATGAAATTTCCCGGCGCAGGCCACGCCCAGGATATGTTGTGCCAGCACATCCAGCCCGCCAGGACCGGGTGCATCGCCATCCAGGTCCAGTGCTGCCACGCCCGCGATCGCGGCCTCGCACTCGAGCACCTCGAAGCGGTTGGCCGGGACCAGAATGGCCTCGGACGCTTCATCCAGCCGGTGATTCGCCCGGCCCAGACGCTGCAACAGACGGGACACGCCCTTCGGCGCGCCCACCTGGATCACCTGCGAGACCGCCGCCCAGTCGATCCCGAGATCGAGCGATGATGTCGCGATCACGGCGCGCAGCCGCCCGTCGCCCATCGCGGCCTCCACCCGGCGGCGCTGTGCGATATCCAGGCTGCCATGATGCAGCGCGATCGGCAGATTGGCCTCGTTCAGCCGCCATATTTCCTGGAACAGCATCTCCGCCTGGGCGCGGGTGTTCACGAACACGATGCTCATGGGGGCGGTGGCGATGTGCGCCAGAATCACCGGCGCGGCGGTAAGCCCCATATGCCCCGACCACGGTATGCGCCCAGGCGGCAGGACCAGCGACACCTGCGCCGCCGCCCCGGCTGGACCCTCCACCAGCCGCGCGGCGGGTCCGACATAATCCAGCATGGCCCCGGGGTACGCAATGGTCGCCGACAGGCCGACGACCCGTGTGGCTGAGAGCGCGCGCAGCCGGGATATACATAAAGCCAGTTGGTCGCCCCGTTTGGTGCCCGCCAGCGCATGGATCTCGTCGATCACCACACATTCCAGCCCGGCGAAATAATCGGCGGCCTGTTCCTGTGTCAGCAGCACCGCCAGGCTCTCCGGCGTGGTCAGCAGAATATCCGGCGGGCGCAGGCGTTGGCGCGCGCGGCGGTCGGCGGGTGTATCGCCGCTGCGCGTTTCAATGGTGATATCCAACCCCACCTCCTGCACGGGCAGGCTCAAATTACGGGCGATATCGGTACCCAGCGCTTTAAGCGGGCTGACATACAGCGTGTGCAGCGCCCCTGAGCGCTTGGCCGCCAGCGCGATCAGGCTGGGCAGAAACCCGGCCAGGGTTTTGCCCGCACCTGTGGGTGCGACCAGCAGCGCGTCCACGCCATCCGCCGCCGCGCGCAACATCGC
>JAQNCU010000310.1 GCA_029077775.1 Acidocella sp.
CATTCTTCAAACTCGCCCCCCACGCGCTGCAATTACCCCTGGTCATCCTCTCCACGCTGGCCACCATCATCGCGAGCCAGGCCGTCATCACAGGCGCCTTCTCCATGGCCCGCCAATGCATCCAACTCGGCCTCTTCCCCCGCATGGAGGTCCGCCACACCTCCGAGACCGAGGAAGGCCAAATCTATGTGCCACAAATCAACGCCCTGCTCGCCGTCGGCGTCATCCTGCTCGTTCTCGCCTTCAAAACCAGCGACGCCCTGGCCTGGGCCTACGGCATCGCGGTCACAGGCACATTCCTATGCACAAACATCCTGGCCATGGTCGTGTTCCGCCGCCAATTCGGCTGGTCGCGCCTCGCCGCCATCGCCGTTTTCGGGTTTTTCGGCACGGTCGACCTCGCTTTCTTTTTGTCCAACACCCTTAAAATCTTCGATGGCGGCTGGGTCCCGCTGGCCATCGGCCTCACCATTGTCCTGGTCATGACCACCTGGAAGCGCGGTCGCGGTCTCATCCTCGCCCGCTGGACACAAGACAGCTTGCCGCTCGCCTCTTTCCTCGCCCGCCTGCCACAATCGCGCATCGTCCGCGTGCCCGGCACGGCAGTGTTCATGACCGGCAATCTTGATTTCGTCCCCAATGCCCTGCTGCATAACCTCAAACACAATAAAATCCTGCATGAACAGGTCTTCTTCGTCACCGTCCGCACGCTGGACACCCCCCAGGCCAACCCTGGCGACCGCGCCACCGCAGATGAAGTCGCCCCCGGCATCTACAAAGTCACCCTCCATTACGGTTTCATGGAAAGCCCGAACGTCCCCCGCGCGCTGGAAAGCCTGTCCACCCAGAACATCGCGTTCAAACCAATGCAGAGCAGCTATTTTGTCGGACGGGAAACCGTGGTCCCGGCCTCAGTGCCGAAGCTTCGCTTCATCCGCCGGTGGATGTTTCTCTTCATGGCCCGCAACGCGGTCTCCGCCACTGAATTCTTCCGCATCCCCAGCGACCGCGTGGTCGAGCTCGGCGTCAGAATCGCGATATAAACGCCCGCGCCTTCGCCACACAGGACGCGGCATCCGCCGCGCACCCACCTTCCAGCCAAAACGCATGCACGGCGCGCAAAACCTCCCCAACCCGGTCCCCGGGCACCACCCCCAAAGCGAGCACATCGCGCCCTTTCATGGGGAATTCCGGGGCTGACATCGCCAACACCCGCCGCCGCAAATCCGCCCACGCCACATCGCCATCATCATCCAGCCAACTTCGCCCCACCAGAATCTCCGGCTTCGTCACGGCCAAAGCCTGGCGCAATGCCGCGTCATCTTCCTGCGGTGTCAAAATCCCAGGCTGCACCAAATCGGCCAAAAGCTCAGCCTCATTACGGCTCAGCCGCCATCTCTGCGCAAACCCTGGTATATCTCCGGGCCGCAGCATGGCCGCAACCCGCAGCATCGGGTCAACCGGCCCTCGCGCTACCACTTTATCCAACCGCGCCAAATCACCCACACCCACCACCAGTTCCAGCACCCCGGTGCGCGCCATCAGCGCCAAGGCCGCGCGCGGATCATGCGCCGCCAATATCAGCTTGACCTCACGCCACACACGCTCGGCGGATAGCCCCCGCACGCCCTCACGCAGCGCGGTGATCGCGGCCACCGCCTCGGCATCCGCCATCGTGCGTCCATACCGGGCATAAAACCTGAAAAACCTGAATATCCTTAAATAATCCTCGACGATCCGGTCTCTTGCCACCCCGACAAAGCGCACAACCCCCGCCCGCAAATCGTCCCGGCCCCCGAAATAATCAAAAATCTCGCCATCCCGGCTGGCAGACATCGCATTGATGGTAAAATCCCTGCGGCGCGCATCGAGCCCCCAATCATCGGTAAACACCACTATCGCGTGCCGTCCATCGGTCGCCACATCGCGCCGCAGCGTGGTGATCTCAAAACCCCGCCCAGCTGCCACCGCCGTCACGGTCCCATGGTCGAGCCCCGTCGGCACCACCTTCAAACCCGCCGCAAGCAGCCGCGCGCTCACCATATCCGGGGCCAATGGCACGGCAAAATCCACATCCGCCACCGCCCGCCCCAGCAGCCCGTCACGCACCGCCCCGCCCACAATCCGCGCCTCGGGCAGCGCATCCCATACCATAGCCACCCCCGGCAGATCGATCATGGGGTCGCGCGCAGCAACAAAGCGAGGTTCAACAACATCTGCGCCGTCGCCCCCCAGATCGGATGCAGCGGATGCGGCCACACCCAGAATTCCCGCTCCCGCCCGCGCCAGAATGCCCGCCGCCGGATCGGATTTGCAGGATCGAGCAAAACCTCGAATGACAGGCAAAACACCTCCTGCACCTCGCCCGGTGCCGCGACAAACCGCACACCCCTTGGCACCAGCGCCACCACCGGCGAGATATGAAATCCCGTGCCCGTGATATAATCATCCATCCGGCCCAAAATTTCGGTCGTCGCCACGTCGAGCCCGATCTCCTCTTTGGCCTCGCGCAAAGCCGCCGCCGCCACTGAACCATCGCCAGGCTCTATTTTCCCGCCAGGAAAAGAAACCTGCCCGGCATGGCTTGGCAAATCCGCCCCCCGCCGCGTCAGCCACACGCCACGCCCGGGCTCCAGCGCCACCAGCACCGCCGATGGCCGGTGCCCGCCCGGAGGGAGGAATTGCCGCGCCAAATTCGCTGGCAAACTGCGCCGCAACGCCGCCTCGTCCATCACAGCCTCGCCGCCCGGCCTAAAAATTTACGCGGGAATGAATCCGGGCGGCAGGTCACCCAGCGAAAAAAACGCCCCACCACTCCATACGCCCAGCACATCGCGCCCATGCAGCATGCCTGGCTCCGCCAGCGCGACCAATTCATAATAGGTTGCCCGGTTGATCCGCGCCTCAATCGGAAATTGTCCCTTGCCATCACGAACATGAAGATAAGGCGTCGGCTCGCAATTTAACAAATCATGCCTGATCCTGATCGGATGCTCAGGCCCTGCGACGATACATTGGTCGACATTTGTGCGGAAACATAAATCCTGCCCGCGCCCATGGCCTGACCATTCAAGCTCGACCGCGATAAACGGCACATCCTCAACATCGATCAGCCCGCGCTCAGCCGGTGTCTCCAGGGAATACCCACCATCGGCTTCACGCTGCAACACGGTCGAGAACAAACAAACCATCGGCTTGCGGGTGATCGGGCTGCCCCGGTAAAGCCAGGTACCGTCGCGCTTGATCAAAAATGGCAGATGGCCGCAATCCACCACCACCCGTTTCGGGCTGGTCTCCGCGCCGCTCGCCACCACCCGCCCGCTCACAATCAAAACGCTCCCACTGTCATGTTCTCAACGAGCCCTGATATAGGTAGCATGAGAATGCAATCAAATAGGTGAAGGCATGGATATCGCGGATGCCGACCAAATCA
This sequence comes from Acidocella sp., assembly GCA_029077775.1. Taxonomy (GTDB): domain Bacteria; phylum Pseudomonadota; class Alphaproteobacteria; order Acetobacterales; family Acetobacteraceae; genus Acidocella. The sequence continues at coordinate 3,434 of JAQNCU010000310.1, forward strand.
CGGCACGAATGGACAACGCCATGCGGTCCGCCGCCGCCATCCGTAATGCCGTCACCGCCATCGTCATCGGCCAGAACATCGTGGTCGAGCAAACCCTCATCGCCATCTTCGCGGGTGGCCACGCTCTGCTCACCGGCGTGCCCGGTCTCGGCAAAACCCTGCTGGTCGAAACACTCGGCACCGTCCTTGGCCTTAACGCAAGGCGCATCCAATTCACCCCGGACCTGATGCCCTCCGACATTCTAGGCAGCGAGGTGCTGGATGAAACACCCCAAGGCCGCGCCTTCCGCTTCCTCCCCGGCCCCATCTTCACTGAATTGCTGATGGCCGATGAAATCAACCGCGCCAGCCCGCGTACCCAATCGGCCCTGCTCCAGGCCATGGCCGAAGGCCATGTCGCAATCGCCGGCAGCAACCGGCCCGTGCCCCGGCCCTTTCACGTCCTCGCCACTCAGAATCCCCTCGAACAGGAAGGTACCTACCCCC
>JAQNCU010000311.1 GCA_029077775.1 Acidocella sp.
ATCTCAGCCCTATGGAATTCGAGCGGATGAAGGCTTCGGCTTAAAGCAAGTGTCTATCAAACCAGCAGCAGCTCAGATCGCCCGTCAGCATCTCGATATTGGAGGATGAAGGTCTTGAGACCCGACTGAATTGCGCGAACGCCGAAGCCCTTCAGCTCACCGTCCCAAAGGAACGATTGGCCGCCCTTTTCGCTCGGCGGCTTCAGGCCTTCGACCGCCGTCTTCGTCAACCTCCCGCTCATAGATCTTCCTCCGCGTACGCCGGTCTGCTTACATTATCAGAGGCTGCGAAAAATGTAAGCATTATGTAAGCGACTCAGCGCAAAGCCGGGGCGATCTCGGGCGAGTATGGCGTAGAAGAATTTCACTACATCATTGATTTATATGGGTATAGCGTAGCGTGGCGAGACGGGGCATTGTTTAATTTAGACCTTGCCAAGGTTGGGGTCGAGGGTTCGAATCCCTTCGCCCGCTCCAGATTTTCTTAATGAAATCAGGATGTTAAAGCGGTCCTTCGGGGCCGCTTTTGCTTAGAACGCCAAGCTCCGGTGCGGTTCCGAGCAAAATCTATGCAGTTGGACCAAACTCGGCCGCCGCCCTCATGCGGGAGGATACGGTTGAGATTGCTTGTGATACGCCCGGCGTCGTGCGCAAGGCCACGAGAAGACACCGCGGCCACGCTTGACGCCTGTTCGGACTATCCGGCCCTGCCCGACTGAGGTGCTGACAGCGCTGGCAACCTTAAAAGTTAGGAAAGTCTAAACGGCCTTTCCTATATCCTCGCGGATGGAATTGGCCGCGGATGGGGAGACAGGATTTTCTGGGAGGTCGCGTTCACCAGACGTTCCAAATTGTGGCCGTTCTGGCGCCGACCGGCTAACTGGGTCATTTACGGGTTGCGAGTTCGGCTTTCATGTTTTGGATGATGTCAGACCATGTATTTTGTTCCTTGCTGCGGAACAGGCGGGCGGACGGATACCATGGGCTCGTATCGGTGTGTTTGAGCCAGCGCCATTCGGCGCGGGCAGGCAACAAGATCCACACTGGTTTACCGAGGGCGCCCGCGAGATGAGCGAGGGCGGTATCGATAGAGATAACGAGGTCGCACTGCTCAAGCACCGCGGCGGTATCAGCAAAATCGCTGAGTTTATGGCCGATATGGTTGATACCGTGTTCATCGAGCAAAGCGTGTTCGGCATCGGTTGCCGATTTTTGTAGGCTGATAAACTCTATTTCGGGGCTGAACAGGGCGCTGAATGTCTTAAAGGGGATAGAGCGTGCCGCGCCGGGACCCGAATTGCTTTTCCAGACAAAAGCGACGCGTGGTTTCTTGGCAGCGCCGAGTTGCTTTTGCCAAGCCAGGTTTGTTTCGCCAGGAGCCGACAGATAGGGGCAGTCTGCGGGCAGTGTTTCGAGCGTGACCCCGAGGGCACAAGGCAGACTCATCATCGGGCAATATAGGTCAAATTGAGGTAATTTGTCGCCGACACCGATCACGGCTTGAACCCCAGCGGTTGCCAGAAGACTCTGAAATAATCTGGTAAGCGGTGTGAACGTTTCGATGATAATGGTCGCACCGAGTGCCGCTATCATTGGCACGAAGCGCATAAACTGGATCATGTCACCGAGTCCCTGCTCTTCATGGAGCAGAATGGTTTTACCCTTCAATGTCTCGCCACCCAGCCAGAGCCGCCTGCCGGGAAAGGTCCGGCGGGGGATGATCTGACCGGGTCCGATACTGTCTGCACTAAAGCGCCATTCATAATAGCGCCAGCCTTGATCATAGTGGCCATTGCGCAAGAGCAGCAGCGCCTTGTTCCAATAGGGGCCAGGCGCATTGGGGTCGATCGCGCTGGCTTCGTCATAGGCTGCGAGTGCAGCGTCGCTCTCGTCCATTGCTTCCAGCGCGATGCCGAGATTTGCGCGTGCCATAACAAAGTTTGGCTGTATTTCAAGCGCGGTGCGGTACCGCGCGACAGCTTCCGCGATTTTTCCCTGGTGATAGAGAATGACCCCGCAATTATAGTGGGCCTGTGCGAAACCAGGGTCACGCTCGGCCGCCTGCTGAAAACAGGCAAGCGCTTGATCGGGTCGACCAGCCTCGTTCAGGCCCAGGCCGAGATTGAGCCAATGCTCACGACGAGCCGGTTGGCGACGAACCATCGCCTCAAGTTCGGCGAGGGGCACGGGGTCCCGCTGGGGTTGGGTTGGCGGGTGCTGAGGGGCCGATAGTGCTGTGCTCATGCGCGTGTCAGCTCGGGGAATTCCAGCCCGAGTGAGCACCAGAGATCGGCCATTGCCGTAACGGCTGTATCGGCACGCTTGCTCCAGTTCGGGTGCAGAGTGGACTTCTCGTGGGTCAGCACGGGTTCTGGGTTGATCTGGTTGAGGTGACGTGCGCCATAGCCGCGCACCACCTCTTCGAGTTCGGTGGCGCCATAGGCAATCAATCGCACCTCGCTGCGCAGGCCGAGGAACAGACCGGAACAGGCCAGCTTGGTATAGAATGCGCTCCAGCTTTTCTGCACCGCCTCAAAATAATCCATCGACCCGATCTCTTCTGCGCTGTGGCCGAGTGTGAGAAGATCGGCGATCACCCAGCGTTCGATGGCGCTCCGTGGATTTTTCAGAGGGAAAAGTCCATCGGCGGGAAGGCCGCCGCTTTTCTCAAAGATGGAGATCGCCGTGGGGAGTGGATTGCGGATCGTCACCAGGTAATCGGCTCGATCCGGTCCCAGCAGCATTTTAAGGCTACCGGCCCAATTTACGATTTTGTGAAATTTCTTCGGCGCGAGCCAATAGCCGTGCGGATGGCGGATTGTCTTGCGTTGATAATAGAGGCTGGCAATCACCAGAAATTCCGCCGTTTGAAACAGCGAGTCCTGCAAATAAAACCCACTCCTGTTCTCAAAGGATCCATACCAGTTATCGCGCAGCTCCGGAAACCCGTCATGGGCGAGGGCTTCGGAAACGCGGGTATGGTCGAGGCTGATTACGCGGAGCAATTCCTTGGTCAGGTAGCTGCCGCCACTGCGCGGATAACCGATGACAAAGGCGAAGCGGATTGCTTCGCTGTAGCGGCGCACCAGCTCGTAATCACCCCCGATCATGGCGATTGTGACATGCAGCAGGTCATTCACGGCGCGGCGGCTGAGGGGGGTTTCGAATATCTTGTCGTCAAATTGCGGCAGGGATGGCAGGCTGTGCAGGAAATCCGTGGTTTGCGCCGCCCAATCGTAAGACCCGTCGGTCCAATCCGAGTAGAGTTCATTCAGTTCAGCCAGCACCCCGATGAACCAGGGTGATGGCTTGAGCTTGAGTTGGATTGCAAATTCCATGGGGCGAGCTGCGCTGGGTTTACGGGGAGCGTAATTCAGAATGCGTAGGACACAGAGAACCAGGCCTGATTGCGCCGGGTGGTGACCAGCGGAGAGGAATTGGCGCCAAGCTGGGCCGCGAAAGCAGCGCTCAGGGTCCAGCGGGCCATCGCATAATCGAGTTCAACGCCGACACCGCTTTCCGTCAATTCGTTTTTGCCGGCGGCCCCGGCGTAGGGAGTGTGGTTGATCCAAACGCTGCCTGTTTGCGCCAGCAAGGCACCGCTCAGCGCCCCGGGTAGCCTTGGGAGGTTAATCGGGTGAGAGAGTTTGGCGGTGAACAGATAGCCGTCATCACCGCCGCCGTCGCCGACGGGATAGCTCATCACGCCATAGGGTCCGCCGATATAGAATTGTTGTGAGCTATCGAGATTGCGGCTGGCAATCTGCCCGCTGAAATTGGCGGTCAGTGTCAGGCCCTGTGGCAGGGCCTGGCTACGTTGGACCTGCAATTGCGAGACCCAAAAACTGCCTGCAGCATCGATGGCCCGTGCCACAGCGGGGGATAAGTTGAGATGGCCATGCGATACCGAAAG
>JAQNCU010000312.1 GCA_029077775.1 Acidocella sp.
GCCATGAGCGATTATCCCGCTTTGTACCAGAACTGGCGTGACGCCCCCGACGCCTATTGGGCGGCCTGCGCCGAATTGATCGATTGGGACGTAAAACCGACCCGGATTTTTGACGAGGCGCGCGGGCCGTTCGGTGTGTGGTTCCCCGATGCGCGGCTGAACACCAGTTATAATTGCCTGGACAGGCATGTGGCGGCGGGTTTCGGCGCGCGCCCGGCCTTTATATGGGACAGCCCGATGGCCGGGCGGCTGGACTCTATTACCTACGCCGAGGCACTCAACCGGGTGGCGAAACTGGCGGGCGCGCTGGCCGCTCTGGGTGTCACCAAAGGCGACCGCGTGGTGGTGTATATGCCGATGGTGCCCGAGGCGGCATTCGCCATGCTCGCCTGCGCGCGGCTGGGCGCTGTGCATTCCATGGTCTTTGGTGGTTTTGCAGCACCGGAACTGGCGGCCCGAATTTCAGACGCCGCCCCGAAAGTCATCATCGCGGCATCCTGCGGGTTAGAACCAGGGCGCGTGGTGGCGTATAAGCCAATGCTGGACATGGCGATTGAGCTGGCCAGCCACAAACCCACCGCGTGCCTCATCCTCCAGCGCCCTGCTTGCCATGCCGACATGATCGCGGGGCGGGATCATGATTTCATCGAGGCGGAAACCGCCGCCGCGCCGCATGGCCCCGTCAGCGTGGCCGCCACCGACCCGCTGTATATTTTATACACATCAGGCACCACCGGGCGGCCAAAAGGCGTGGTGCGGGATAATGGCGGCCACGCCGTGGCGTTGGCACAGAGCATGACCATCATGTTCGGAGTGCGGCCAAATGAGGTGATGTGGACCGCCGCTGATATGGGCTGGGCGGTTGGCCATTCCTATGTGGTGTATGCGCCGCTGCTCGGCGGGGCGACATCGGTGATCTATGAGGGCAAGCCCGTGGGCACGCCGGATGCCGGGGCGTTCTGGCGGGTGATGGCGCAGCACAAGGCCAAAACCCTGTTCACCGCGCCGACGGCCCTGCGCGCGATCAAACAACAGGACCCGGAGGGCAAATTGCTGCGGCAATACGACCTCTCGGCGATGCAGGCGCTGTTCCTGGCTGGTGAACGGTGCGACCCGCCGACCGCGATCTGGATACAAAGCCTTTTGGACAAGCCGGTCATTGATAATTGGTGGCAGACCGAGACCGGGTGGCCGATCACGGCGCGGTTCCGGGGCCTGGGCCTCACACCCTTCAAACCCGGCTCCGGCGGGCGGCCTTGCCCGGGCTATGACGTTCACGCGCTGGATGAGGCGGGCGAGATGCTGCCGCCGGGCACCATTGGCAACCTCTCCATTAAATTACCGCTGCCGCCCGGGTGCGGCCCCACGCTTTGGCAGAATGACGAAGGTTACCGGGCCGCGTATCTAACGGCGTTCCCCGGCTGGTACCGAACCGGCGATGCGGGGATGGTCGATGCCCAGGGCGATGTGTGGGTGATGGGGCGCACCGATGACATCATCAATGTCGCGGGCCACAGGCTCTCAACCGGGGCGATGGAGGAGGTGCTGGCCGGGCACCGTGATGTTGCGGAATGCGCGGTAATCGGGCGCGCCGACGCGCTGAAGGGTGAAGTGCCGCTGGGGCTCGTGGTGCTGAAGGCCGGGGTGACGCGCGCCGCGGCGGATATCGAGGCGGAGTTGGTGGCCCTGGTGCGCGATAAAATCGGCCCGGTAGCAGCCTTTCGCGATGCCATGGTGGTGCCGCGTTTGCCCAAAACGCGCTCAGGCAAAATTCTCCGCGCCACCATGCGCAAAATCGCCAATGGGGAGACACCCGTAATCCCCAGCACGATCGAGGATGTCAGCGTACTCGACCAGATCACCGCGGCGTTGGCGCGATAGACCCGGATGATCCTTGATCGAATCGCTTTGCGATCCGATCAAGGATCTGAATCCGGCTCTACCGAAACATCTAGCAGGCTGCGGAAATACGTGGAAATTTGTAGTATTGACCTCGTGTTGGTGGGTTGGGGGCGGCTTTACTGGCGTTGTTTTGGTCGTTTTGGCGATTTTCTATGGGTAAATTCCGTATTTCGCACGGAGTCCGGGCGTGGGTCAGGCCGCAGTGAGTAATTTGGGTATCCGCACCAGATTGTAAGCGGCCATTGTCAGCGTGAACTGCCAGCCGACCCGTGCGGTGCCGCGATGGTGCGTCTTGCGTAATCCACCCACGGTTTTCATCCAGCCAAACCCTTCCTCGATGCGTTTGCGGATGCGCTGGCTCACCGCGTAGCCAGCATGGCGCGTGGTGCGGGCATCGATGGCTGAGCGGCGGCCGTTGGTGTGCTGGGCCACGTGCGGTGTCACCCCAAGCCGGCGCATCTCGGCCACGAAGTCCCGCGTGTCATACAGCTTGTCGCCCCCCACGGTGATGCGGCCACGGCCCGGGCGATTGCCAAGCATGCTGGCCGCCGCATCGCGCTCGGCGGTGCCGGTGGCGTGCGTCAGCCGCGTATCCACTACCAGGCCGCTGCGGTTCTCCATCAGCAGATGGCCCATGTGGCAGAGTTGCGCCGGCTGGCCTGAGGATTTGCGGAACAGCCTGGCATCAGGATCGGTCGTCGAGGCGTGTGTCGCGTTGCTGCGCTTCTCGCCGTGAAAATCACGCTCGCCGTTGCGTCCCGGCGAAGGCGGCTCGCCGCTGCCGTCCTTCGGGCGAAAGCTCTTCATGCTGGCCCAGGCTTCGATCAGCGTGCCGTCGACCGAGAAATGCTCCGACGATAGCAGCGGCGACACACCTGGATCGGTCAGTAGAGTCGCCAGAAAGCGGCGCGCGATGTCGCCTTCCAGCAGCCGGTCGCGGTTCTTGGTGAACACCGTCACGTCCCATACCGGCGCGTCGATGGCCAGGCCAATGAACCAGCGGAACAGCATGTTGTAGGTGATCTGCTGCATGAGCTGGCGCTCTGACCGCACGGTGAAGAAGGCTTGCAGCAGCAGGGCACGCAGCAGCTTCTCAGGCGGGATCGAGGGCCGCCCAGTCGACGCATAAAGCACAGCAAAATCGCCCGACAGGCGGTCCAGTCCCGCATCGGCCAAAAGCTTGATCGCGCGCAGAGGGTGATCCCGTGGCACCAGCGCCTCCGGGCTGACGTAACTGAACAGCTTGCCAGTCTGACGATCCCGTCCACGCATCACAGTCCCACCCCTCATCACATGGCAATATAGAATCAGATCGAAGCCGATTTGGGAAAGGGTTTTTCCGCAGCCTGTTAGAGCAATATTGCTCGAAGTTGACGCGACAGCGGCGACTGAATGCAATGAAATTGCTCGGAAAAACAAAGCTGGAGCATGATCGACCTAAAACGATCACGCCCTAGCGCGGCGGGCTTTCCACCACCACCGCCGAGACATTGTCGTTGACGTGGCGGGCCAGCGCCGCGGCGATCAGCAATTCGGTCGGCGGCACGCCTTCGGGGGCGCCGAGCAGGGCGGTGATTTCGGATTCCGGCAGGGTCTTCGTCAGCCCGTCCGAGCAAAGCAGAAACCGGTCGCCCGGCTGGAATGCGCCGATCACCTTGTCGAGGTCGAGATCGCCCTGTTCCGCGCCCACCGCCCGGGTGATGATATTCGCCTGCGGGTGATGCTCCGCCGCCGCGGCCGACAGGCGCCCTTCATCGACCAGCGTCTGCACCAGCGAATGATCCTTGGTGATCTGCGTAAGCGCGCCCGCGCGTAGCAGGTAGACGCGGGAATCGCCGGCCCACAGGCAGGCGAAATGGGTGTCGCGCAGCATCAGGATCACCACGGTCGAGGCGATGATGGCGCCGGGGCCGCGCGCGGCCGCCTCGTTCAGCAATGCCCGATGCGTTTCGTTCATCACGTCGCGAATCCGCGGCAGCAGTTCCGCGCCG
>JAQNCU010000313.1 GCA_029077775.1 Acidocella sp.
TGCGTGTGCTGGCGCAACCTGCAGATGATCTGGCGTTCGAGCGGATCGTCAACACGCCGAAACGAGGTGTCGGCGATGGCGCGATGCGCGCCATTCATGAACGCGCCCGGGCCACCGGCATCCCGCTCACCCGGGCTGCCGCAGCCCTGGTTCATGAAGGCGGGTTGAAGGGCAAGCTCCGAACGACCATGGCGGATTTGCTCAAAAACTTCTAGACCTGGCGGGCGATGCTGCCGCGCGATGGCCATGTCGTAGCCCTCGATACCATGCTCGAAGACTCCGGCTATCTGGCGATGTGGCGGGCCGATAAATCTCCGGACGCACCGGGACGGATCGAAAACCTTAAGGAACTTGTCCGCGCCATGGCGGATTTTGAATCGCTCCAGGGGTTTCTCGACCATGTCTCCCTGGTGATGGAAAACGAGGACCGCAGCGACGACGGCAAGCTCAGCATGATGACCCTGCACGGCGCCAAGGGGCTCGAATTCGACACTGTTTTCCTGCCCGGCTGGGAGGAAGGGGTGTTTCCGAACCAGAGATCGCTCGATGAAGGTGGCAATAAAAGCCTCGAGGAAGAACGACGGCTCGCCTATGTCGGGATCACGCGGGCGCGCAAAAGGGCGATCATCAGCCACGCCGCCAACCGACGCATCTACGCGAACTGGCAATCGAGCATCCCGAGCCGGTTTATCGGCGAACTGCCGGAGGCTTTCATCACACGATCCGGCACGGCCGCGGTCCACCAGCAGGCACGGCTAAACGCGCCGGTGAGCTTTCCGCTGCTCGCCCGCCGCCCAGCCGAGGCCGATGCCTGGGCAACCGCGGCACGGCCCGCGCGCGCGGATAAAATCCCGGTCGGGGCGCGCGTGTTCCATCAGAAATTCGGCTATGGCCGCGTCATTGCCGGGCATGACGACCGGCTGGACATCGACTTTGAAACATCGGGGGAAAAGCGCGTGCTGGACCGGTTTGTCGAGCGCCAGGATGGCTGAGATGCTCGATTGCGTGGCCCTTGTGGTCACCGCCGACGCCCTCGACCATTTCGAGGCCGCTTTGGGCTCGGTCTGCCGGGCTGTGTCGTTTTTCCATGACGAGGATGCCGGGCTTTGGGACATCCAGGGCGTTAAGGAGCGCGGTGCGTATGAGGCTGAACTGGCGGCTGCGTTGGCTGTTGCTGAAATGCTCACGGGCTTGTCGCCGGTTGTGACCCGCTCGGTCGTCCCCGTGGGCGGCTGGCTGGCGCGCACGCGGCAAGCTTTTCCCGAACAACTCATCGGGCAGCGGTTCCTGGTGCGCGGCACACATATAAACGCGCCAACCAGTCCCGGACGGATTATCCTAACGCTCGACGCCGGGCTCGCTTTTGGCACAGGGGAGCACAACTCAACCCGCGGCTGTCTGGTGGCGCTGGAGCGGGTGGCGGCATCTCGCCAGCCCCGGCGGGTCCTCGACCTCGGCACGGGCTCGGGGATTTTGGCGATCGCGGCGTCGAAAATGCTGGGGCAGCCCGTACTGGCCAGCGATATCGACGCGCGCGCCGCCAGAGTCGCCACCGCCAATGCCCGCCTGAACGGCAAAGCCGCCTTCATCCGGGCGATCCGCGCCGATGGCTGGGCCGACCGGCGGATCAGGCGGGCTGGGCCCTATGATCTGGTCTTTGCCAACATCCTGGCCCGCCCGCTTTGCGCCATGGCCCATAATCTGGCCACCAGCCTTGCCCCAGGCGGCACCGCCATTCTGGCCGGATTGTTGACCACACAGGCCAACTGGGTGCTCTCTGCGCATCGCCGCGCCGGGCTGGTGCTTGAAAGCCGGATCGTTGATGGCGCCTGGTCGATCCTCACCCTGCGCAAGCGAGGCGCAAAATAAAAGCCCGGAGGCTTCGCCCCGGGCTTTTATCCAAAGTATAAGGAAAATCAGTGTTTCACACGCTTTAACGTCGTGCGCGCACCGCATTCGGAATGTCCTGCCGGGTCAGGCCGATATCGGCGAGATCACGGTCAGACAGGTTGGAAAGCTCGGCAGCCGCCGCCCGGCGCTCGCGCCAGGCCCGGAAGCTATCAAGCAGACCCCGATGCCGTTCGGCCGCGACCATGGGGGTCTGGCGGGTGAACAACAGCTCGCCAAACTTGCCGAGCGCGGCGTGATTATGGATATTGGTCGTCATGATACGCACCTATGATGTCGAAAAACGGCCGTCCCGAGATGAGCCAGCAGCGTTAATTCATAGATTTATATAAGGCATAATCGACCTTTCAGGGCGGGGGAGGATGCCAGAGCAGACCCGCACAAAACACATGACAAAAAGGTACACCATGACGTCAGAACATAACGCCCGATTAACAGCACTCCGCGCCTCCATCGCAGCGCGCGGGCTGGATGGGTTCCTGATCCCCCGGGCGGATGAGCATCTCGGCGAATATGTCCCTGAGGCCGCCGAAAGATTGGCCTATATCAGTGGCTTCACCGGCAGTGCCGGTTTGGCCATCGTGCTGACCACAAAAGCCGCCATATTCTCAGACGGCCGCTATACACTCCAGTTGGCACAGCAGACCGATGCCGCTCTGTGGGAGCGTCTGCACATGATCGAGGAGAAGCCCGAGGATTGGCTGGCACGTCATGCCGCCGGGCTCAAGATCGGCTATGACCCGTGGCTGATCAGTGCCGAGGCGCTGGCGCGCTACGGCGCCATCGACATGGTGCCGGTAACCGAGAACCCGGTTGACGAGATCTGGGCCAATCGCTCCGCCGCCCCAATGGCGCCCGCCAGGCCGCACGGTGACGCGTATGCCGGGGAGAGTGCCGCCGACAAACGATCCCGGCTTGCCGCCGCGCTGGCGGCAGCCGCGCAGGATGCCGCCATCATCTCAGACCCGGCGGCGCTGGCATGGCTGTTCAATATCCGTGGCGCGGACGTCGAATTCACACCTTTGGCCCTCGGCTGCGGGCTTCTGTTCCAGGATGGTACGGCCACCCTGTTCATGGACGCTGTAAAACTACCCACCGAGACCCGTGCGCATCTGGGAAACGAGGTCTCCATCGCCGACCGCGCATCTCTAGCCCCTGCTTTGGCCGCACTGGCGGGTAAAACGGTGCGCTACGACCCCGCCACCATGCCTGTCTGGTTCAAAATGCAACTCGAGGCGGCGGGCGCAAAAATCGCGCAGGCAGCCGACCTGGTTGCGATGCCGAGGGCGCTGAAAAACCAGGTCGAGCAAGATGGTGCCCGCGCCGCGCATTTGCGCGATGGCGTGGCGATGGCCCGCTTCCTGGCCTGGCTGTCGCAGGCCGCACCCACCGGGCGCGAAAGCGAGATGTCGGCGGCGGCCATGCTGTTATCCATGCGGGCGCGCGGCGATCTGTTCCGGGGCGAGAGCTTCCCCGCGATTTCAGGCGCGGGAGAGCATGGCGCGATCATTCATTACAGCGCGGACCCCCAAAGCAACCGGGCGATCAAGCCCAACGAGGTTTATTTGATCGATAGCGGTGGCCAATACCAGGATGGCACCACCGATATCACCCGCACCATCTGGACTGGCCCCAACCTCGCCCCGGCTGAAATCCGCGCCCATGTCACCCGCGTCCTGGCCGGACATATCGCGTTGAGCCAGGCCGTCTTCCCCGAGGGTGTGGCAGGCGCGCATCTTGATGTGCTGGCCCGCAATGCATTGTGGCAGGCAGGGCTGGATTATGACCACGGTACAGGCCACGGCGTCGGGTCATATCTCTCGGTGCATGAGGGGCCAGCGGGAATTTCGCGCGCCGGTAAACCCGTGGCATTGGCCCCTGGTATGGTTTTGTCGAACGAACCCGGATATTACCTGAATGGCGCTTATGTCATCCGCATGGAAAATCTGATGCTCGTCCAACAAGCTGATTTCC
>JAQNCU010000314.1 GCA_029077775.1 Acidocella sp.
GGCGTGCCCACCGCCACCATCGGCGCGCTACAAATCTTCATCGCCATCGGCCTTTTGCTCTGCTCGCGCATGGCGTGGATCTCGGCCCTGCTCATCACCCTCGCACAGCTCGCCTTGGCCATCGGCTACAGCCATCATTCCTGGCATAGCTCGGCAGATTTATATCTTCTCGCCTTGCTCGTCGCCCTCTCGCTGTGTGGCAGCGCGTTCCAGAAATCCTCTCTCGCCGCAGGCACCTTATTCGCGCTCGCCGCCTCGGCGCTGCTGCTGGTCTATGGCGTGCTCGGCTCGCTCATCCTTGGCCAGGGTTTCGCGCCCCCCATCTTCACTTTGCCACAGGCGGTCTATTTCACGGTCGTCACCATGTCCACGGTCGGCTATGGCGACATCCTGCCCAAAAGCGACGATGCTAGGCTGTTCGTCATCTCGCTCATCGTCGTCGGCATCACCGTGTTTTTAACGTCGCTCACGGCGGTCGTCGGGCCGCTGGTCCAGAGCCGCCTCAGCCGGATCATTCAACCCAAGAGAAAACGCATGAAACGGGTCAATCACTACATCATCACCGGTGCGGGCGCGCTCGCGCACAACACCGCCCGCGAACTTCTGCTGCGCAACAAATCCGTCGTGATCGTCGACGACACCGACGATCGAGGCTTCGGCGAGGCGGAAATCGTCTCGGGCGATGCCACCGACCTTGAAATCCTGCGCCTCGCCGGGGCGGAGACCGCCTTCGCGGTGCTGGCACTCTCCGATGACGACGCCGAGAACGCCTTCGTCATCCTGGCCCTGCGCGAGTTGAACATCGACGCGAAAAAAGTCGCCGCCGTCAGCAGCCGCAAAAACCTTGAGCGTGTTCGCCGCGTCCAGCCGGACATGATCCTCGCCCCCAACGTATTCGGCGGCGAGGTTCTGGCCATGGCCCTGACGGAAGAGAAAATCGACGGCGCCAGCCTGTTGGAAAAATTCCTCGATGTAAAACCACAGCAAAGCTAGAGTCTGATCGTTTGAGGTTGAGGCCCATTGCGCGGCAACGAAAAACGTGGATCAGCCTCTGATTAAACATGTAGACCCCTACGCCGCTTTACATAAATCGCCCGCCAAGGCAGGACCACATCCATGAAAGCCGCCATCCTCCTCTTCCCCGGCATTAACCGAGAGCGCGACATGGCCATCGCGGTTCGCAACAGTTTCGGCACCGAACCCCGGATCATCTGGCACAAGGAAACCGATCTTACAGGGCTCGACCTCGTGATCATTCCCGGCGGGTTTTCCTTTGGCGATTACTTGCGCTGCGGCGCCATGGCCGCGCAGAGCCCCATCATGGCAGCGGTCAAATCCCACGCCCAGCGTGGCGGCTATGTGCTTGGCGTGTGCAATGGTTTCCAAATTCTCACCGAATCCGGCCTGCTCCCCGGCGCGCTGTTACGCAACGCGGGCTTGCGCTTCCTCTCGATGGACACGCTGCTCCGGGTCGAGCGGACCGACACCGTCTTCACGTCCAAATTCCAGCCCGGCGAGGTTTTTCGCACCCCGATGGCCCATGGCGACGGCAATTACACCGCTGATACCGCCACGTTGGACAGGCTGGAGGGCGAAAACCTCGTCGCCTTCCGCTACGCTGATACCAACCGCAACGGCTCGGCGCGGAACATCGCGGGCATCTTCTCACCCAATCACCGCATCCTCGGCCTCATGCCCCACCCGGAAAACCTTGTGGACCCGCTGATGGGTGGGACCGATGGCAAACCGCTTTTCGAGTCACTGGCCAGCGCATGAAAACGATAAACGCCGCCCTCGCCAAATCCTATGGCCTTAACGCCGAGGAATACGCCAAATGCCTCGCCATTATGGGCCGCACACCCACCCTGACCGAGCTTGGCATCTTCTCGGTCATGTGGTCGGAGCATTGCTCGTATAAATCCTCACGAGTCTGGCTGAAGGAGCTGCCCACCAAAGCCCCCTGGGTGATCCATGGCCCCGGTGAGAATGCGGGCGTGATCGATATCGGCGATGGCCTCGCCGCGATCTTCAAAATGGAATCGCACAACCACCCCAGCTTCATAGAACCCTATCAGGGGGCGGCCACCGGAGTCGGCGGCATATTGCGCGATGTGTTCACCATGGGCGCGCGGCCCATTGCCAATTTGAACGCGCTGCGCTTCGGCGACCCCGCACTCGCGGTCACCAAGCGCGTGGTAGACGGCGTGGTGCGCGGCATTGGCGGCTATGGCAATTGCGTCGGCGTGCCCACGGTCGGCGGCGAGGTCAATTTCCACCCGGCCTTCAACGGCAACCCGCTGGTCAACGCCATGACCGTGGGCATCGCTGCACATGATAAAATCTTTCTCTCGGCGGCGGCGGGCATTGGCAACCCGGTGGTCTATATCGGCAGTAAAACCGGGCGCGACGGCATCCATGGCGCGACCATGGCGAGCACCGAGTTCGATGCCAATTCCGCCGAAAAACGCCCCACCGTGCAGGTCGGCGACCCGTTCACCGAAAAACTCCTCATCGAAGCCTGCCTGGAGCTGATGCAGACCGATGCCATCGTCGCCATCCAGGATATGGGCGCGGCTGGCCTTACCTCCTCCTCGGTCGAGATGGCGGGCAAAGGGGGCGTTGGCATTCACCTCACGCTCGATAGCGTGCCCCAGCGTGAAACCGGCATGACCGCCTATGAGATGATGCTCTCTGAAAGCCAGGAGCGGATGTTGCTGGTATTGAAGCCCGAACGCGCCGACATGGCCCGCGCCATCATCGAAAAATGGGATCTGGATTATGCCGTCATCGGCCATATCACCGATACCGGCCGCATCATCGTAACGCATCAGGGCATCACCGAGGCTAATATCCCCTTAGCCCCATTATCTGACGCCGCACCGCTTTACCGCCGCCCTTACACCCTGCCCACCAAACCCGCTGGCCTCGGCCCCATCACCAGCACCACCAGCCTGGGTGCCGATCTGCTCACCCTCATCGCCTGCCCGGATCTGTGCTCCCGCCGCTGGATTTTCGATCAATATGACTCCACGGTCGGCGGCCAGACGGTCAAACGCCCGGCCCAGGCGGATGCCGCCCTCGTGCGGCTGGCGGGCAGTACCCGCGCGCTCGCCATCACCACTGATTGCACGCCGCGTTATTGCGCCGCCGATGCTGAGGCGGGCGGCGCACAGGCTGTGGCCGAGGCCTGGCGCAACATCACCGCAACCGGCGCGCGCCCGCTGGCGGTCACCGACAACATGAATTTCGGCAACCCGGAAAAACCCGAGATCATGGGCCAGTTTGTCGCCGCCATACGCGGCATGGCGGCAGCCTGCACGGCGCTCGATATCCCGGTCGTCTCCGGCAATGTCTCACTGTATAACGAGACCGAGGGCCGGGCCATCCTACCCACCCCCGCCATCGGCGCGGTCGGGGTCATCGATGATGCCGCGCAGGCCATGGGCCTCGCACTGCCCCCGGCGCACGACCTCATCCTCATCGGCGAGACGCGGGGTGAACTCGGCTGCTCGCTCTGGCTGCGGGAAATCCTCGGCACCGAGGATGGCGCGCCGCCCACGCTCGACCTTGCGGCTGAGCGCAAAAACGGCGACTTCGTGCGTGCCCTCATCCTGAACGGGCATATCGCCGCCTGCCATGACCTCTCCGATGGCGGCCTGCTCGTCGCCCTGGCCGAGATGGCGCTGGCGGGTGATACCGGCGCCACACTCGGCCTCACCCGCACCGATGCGGCGTTCTGGTTCGGTGAGGACCAGGCCCGCTATCTGCTCGCCACCCAAAACAGTGCCAAAGTGCTCGTCGCCGCGCATGATGCGGGCATCCCCGCCCTGCACATCGGGCATTCCGAAATCGAGAAAAAATTGACACTGC
>JAQNCU010000315.1 GCA_029077775.1 Acidocella sp.
GGGGATTCAATATCCCATCGTCCAAGGTGGCATGATGTGGGTGGGCCGGGCCGAACTAGCTGCCGCGGTTTCAAACGCGGGCGGGCTCGGGATTCTGACCGCGCTCACGCAGCCCACGCCGGATGACTTGCGACGCGAAGTCGATCGATGCCGCACGATGACCGACAAACCTTTCGCCGTGAACCTTACTATTTTGCCCGCAGTCTCGCCGCCACCTTACGACGAATATTGCCGCGCGATCATCGCGTCCGGGGTGAAAATCGTTGAAACGGCTGGGTCCAAGCCGCAAAAGCAATTAGAGATCCTTAAAGAAGCGGGTATCATTGTTATCCACAAATGCACCTCGGTGAGACACGCGCTCTCGGCGGAGCGTATGGGGGTGGATGCGATCTCGATAGACGGGTTTGAGTGCGCCGGGCATCCTGGCGAAGATGACATCCCCGGCCTGATCCTGATCCCAGCCGCCGCAAACGTGGTAAAAGTTCCGATGATCGCCAGTGGCGGGTTTGGCGATGGACGCGGGCTGGTGGCAGCACTTGCCCTTGGCGCTGAGGGTATCAACATGGGCACGCGCTTCATTGCCACGCAGGAAGCGCCAGTGCATGACAACGTGAAGGCCAAGATTGTCGCCACTGACGAGCGCGGTACAAATTTGATTTTCCGCGCACTGCACAACACCGCGCGCGTTGGCAAAAATGCTGTGTCCGACCAGGTTGTGGATATCCTCTCGAAGGCCGATGCCAAGTTCAGCGATGTGGCGGATTTGGTGAAGGGCGCCAAAGGCCGCGTGGTGCTAGAGACTGGCGACCTGGACGCGGGCCTTTATTGGGCGGGCATGGTGCAGGGGCTCATCACCGATGTTCCGACCTGCGCTGAACTTATTCAGCGCATTATCGGGGAGGCGCAGGAAATTATCAAAAATCGGCTTCCGGCAATGGTTTCCCGCGGCTAAACTATGGCGTTGTAAAGCGTCTAGTTTTTCCCTCGTTGCAGATAGTCGCGCTTGATTTTTTTGGCGAGCGACCATTTGTGAACCTCAGTCGGGCCGTCATATATCCGAAAGGCGCGGATTTCCCGGAATACCTGTTCGACGATGGTATCCTCTGTCACGCCGGTGCCACCCATGACCTGGACGCAGCGATCTGCCACGCGGAACAGCGCCTCGGACACGGCGACTTTTGCCATTGAGCTTTCCACAGTGCCGAGGGAGCCGGAATCCAGCACCCCCGCGCACCAGTCGATCATCAATTCAGCCTGCTTCAGGTCTATCATGTTTTCCGCCAGCATGAAGCCGACGCCTTCATGGTCGATCAGCGGTTTGCCGAATGCGTGGCGCGTGACGGCATAGGCGGTGGCAATTTCCTGCGCGCGAATGGCCGCCCCCAGCCAGCGCATGCAGTGTGAAAGCCGGGCGGGGGAGAGACGGATTTGTGCGTATTTGAAACCCTCATTGATTTCCCCGAGCACCTGATCGGCTGGAACACGCAGATCGTCGATGGTCAGGATCGCGTGGCCGCCCGGCATGGAGCTGTCGATTGTATCCAGCACGCGTTCAAGTTTGATCGCGGGGTTGGGAAGGTCAACCAGAAACATCGTCGCCGCCATTTTTTCGGGCGTGCCGGTATTGGCCATGATGATCCCGACCTTGGCACCCTGAAAACCCGTAATAAACGCCTTGCGGCCCGAAATGACCCAGTGATTGCCGTCCAGCTTCGCGCGGGTCTTCATCATTGATGGGTCAGAGCCAGCGCCGCCCTCGGATGCGGGCTCGGTCATAAAAAATGCTGAACGGGACCGCCCCTGGACAAGCTGGTCGAGAAAATGCGCTTTCTGTTCGGATGAGCCCACCTTGCCGATGAGATACATGTTGCCTTCATCCGGCGCCGCGGTATTGCAGGCCACCGGGCCGAGGGGTGACAGGCCGGATTTGCGCAAAACAAGTGCCGTTTCCATCTGACTCAAATGCGCGCCGCCGGGCAGAATATGCGGCGTTAGAACGCCAGCTTTGCGAGCCTTTTCGCGCATCTCGCGCACCAAATCCTCGGTAGGTCCGTGACTGTCACGACGTTTATCCTGTTCATAGGGGATTATGACCTGCCGGACAAAGTTTTCAACACGCGCCGCAATCTCATCGGCGCACGCTTTGCCAACAATGTCATTCATTTTATAAAGCCTCCGTTGGTCGTGAAAATTTGCGATTTCGCGCGATAGATACCTGACTCAATCAAGTGCCTTTGAAATTCGGTCGCCGTTTTTCGATGAAAGACCGGCGCTTTTCTGCCGAATCCTCGGTTGACTGACTCATAAAAATGGCTCGGTTTTCAACCTCGATAGCCGCATCAAGGCTGGCGGCCGAGGCATTCAGCCACATTGACTGCTTGGTCAGCGCAATGCCCACGGGGCTGTTGACGGCGATGGAATCGGCCAAGGCCAGGGCTGATTCCATCAAAGCGTCGTCATCGACCACACGCAGTATCATGCCCATGGCGGCAGCTTCCTCCGCCGGCACGGGCCGCGCGGTAAGCAATAATTCCGCCGCCCGCTGGGCGCCGATCAGGCGCGGCAGCATATAGCTCAAACCCATTTCATGCCCGGTACCGGCATTATGGAAGGCGTTGACGAATTTTGCCGAGCGCGCCGCGATGCATAAATCCGCAGCGAGCGCCAGGGGATATCCGGCACCCGCGGCAACCCCGTTGACCGCGGCGATAACGGGCTGTGGCAATGCGCGCATCAGGGACGGAAGCGATCCCAGTTTTCCCATAATGGCACCAAAACGCTGCGCTTTGCCCAGATGTCCGGGCACCCAATCTGGCTGGCCGCCAGCGCGAATATCATGCCCGGCGCAAAAACCGCGCCCGGCACCTGTGAGAATGACAACACGAACGGCCGGGTCGTAGTGTATCATCCCGAATATATCGATGAGGTCCTGATACATTGGAAATGTCAGGGCATTGAGCGACTCAGGCCGGTCGAGCGTAATGCGCCTGACATGGTCAGCAGGGTCGTCGATACGAATATCGCTCAAAATATATAACTCCGATCGCGCTGATTGAGTTCGATGTTACTGCACGCGGATGACGATTTTGCCAACGTGCTGTCCTTGTTCAAGGTATTTCATAGCCGGAACAGCCTCGTCAAAGTCAAAAAGCCGATCAATGACGGGTTGGAGACAATGCCATGAGATGGCCCGGTTCATGGCCTCAAAATCCTGCCGGCTCCCGACGCGGATAGGGTACAGAGTCAGGCCGCGCATGAATAATTCGGCGCCAGGGGCGGGCGCGCCGGTTAACAGGCCGACCACGGCGATTCGCCCCCCCGCACGCGTCGCGGCGATTGATTTTGCAAATGTCGCGGCGCCACCAATTTCAACGGTACGGTCGACGCCCATGCCACCGGTAGCGGCCAGAACCGGAAGCTCCCAATCCGGGATGGCACGATAATCCACCAGATCATGTGCACCCAGCTTTTGTATCAACTTTAATTTCGTCGGGGTGGACGATGTAGCGATGATATGTTGCCCGAAAAGCCTGGCAAATTGCAGCGCGAACATCGAGACGCCGCCGCTGCCTTGTACCAGCACACTTTCCCCCGGCAGTGGCGATGCGCCTGCACATAGCGCCGACCAGGCCGTTACGGCGGCACATGGCAGGGTTGCGGCTTCCTCGAAACTTAAATGGGCCGGGGCGGCGACCAACTCGTCTTCACCCGCCACGATTTCCGTGGCCAGAACACCCTGCACGGCCATGCCACGGCCATAAGATCCAGGGGTCGGCGCCCATGCACCGCCGATCCAGTCTGGCACAAAGGTCGCGATCACCCGCGCACCGGGATGAAAGCGGGTTACGCCCTCCCCGATTTCAAC
>JAQNCU010000316.1 GCA_029077775.1 Acidocella sp.
GGGCGTTTATGTCGCCTGTGCTGCTGCGCTGCGATGCGCCGTGGGAGAGCGAGATCGTGCACGAGATTGAGGCGTTTGGCCCGGTTTGTACGCTGATGCCCTATGCGGATCTGGCCGATGGGGTGGCGCTGTGCAACCGGGGTGCTGGGTCGCTCGTGATGTCTTTGTTCACGCATGACCCCGATGTTGCCGCCGAAATTGTGATGAATGCGGGGGCTTTCCATGGCCGGGTGTTGATTGCCGACCGTGATTGCGCCGCGGACTCTACCGGGCATGGGTCGCCCTTGCCGGTGTTGACGCATGGCGGGCCGGGGCGGGCCGGGGGTGGCGAGGAGATGGGCGGGATCAGGGGCGTGCTGCATTATATGCAGCGCAGCGCCGTGCAGGGTTCGCCGCGCATGATAGCCGGGATTGCCAAAAGCTGGATGCCAGGCGCGCCGGAGATTGAGGACGAGGTGCATCCGTTCCGCCTGAATTTTGGCGCGCTGGTGCCGGGCAAGCGTTTTACCACCGCCACGAGGGTGATCACGCTGGAAGATATCGAGCATTTTGCGGCATTTACGGGGGATAATTTCTACGCGCATATGGATGAGGCGGCGGCCAGCGCGAACCCGTTTTTTCCCGGGAGGGTGGCGCATGGGTATTTGATTTTGTCGTTTGCGGCGGGGTTGTTCGTGGATGCGGCGCCGGGGCCTGTGCTGGCCAATTATGGCCTGGATAATTTGCGGTTTTTGAAGCCTGTGTCTCCCGGGGATGCGATACAGGTGAAGCTGACCGCGAAAGCCAAGACGCAGCGCAATGAGAGCTATGGCGAGGTTACCTGGGCGGCGTTGGTGACCAACCAGAATGGGGAAATTGTGGCGCGGTATGATCTGTTGACGATGAATGCGGTGTGAAAAGGGTGGCAAAATAGACTGACCGGCCGGTTATGGTGGGGTTACGGTTTTGGCGGTGAGGGTGGGAATTTTGGGGTGGATAGACTGAACGGTCGGTTAAAATTGGGGATTGTCTATTTTTTGGGATTTGGGTTTTGCGGTCTGGGTGGGGCGTGGCAGGCCGGTGAGCCACATATCGGCGGCGAGGGCGGCGATTTTTTCCGCTGAGACGGGACCTTGGGTGTTGTACCAGGTATGGGTCCAGTTGAGCATGCCGAAAAACATCATGACAATGGGGCGGCGCTGTTTGGGCATGAGGCGTAGATGCGGGCGGAGTGCGACGAGGAGTGTGTCGAGCAGGTCCAGCAACTGGCGTTCAGCGTGGACGATGACGGCGCGTTTGCCTTCGGGCAGGTTGTCGAGTTCGTTGAGGAGGATTTTATGGGCATCTTGCGCGCCCTGGTATTCGCCCATCAGCGTGTGGGCGAGCCAGCGGAGTTTGTCTTCCGGTGCGCGGTTGAGGGCGGCGATCATGCGCGCGGCTTCAGCCAGGATGCTGACATGCGACCACATGACGGCGAAGAGGATGTCTTCCTTCGACGGGAAGTAGTGGTAGATGAGCGATTTCGACATGTGGCAGGCGACGGAAATATCCGCGATGGAGGCACCGAGAAAGCCTTTTTGGGCGTAGAGCCGGGCCGCCTGGCGGGTGATCAGCTCGCGGCGTTGGTCGTAATCGGCGGATTGGGTTCTGGCCATTTTTTGGTGCTTACCCCGGATTTTTGATTACGGCGAGAGGGTGCGCAGATCCCGGATGCGTTGTACTTTGCCCACGGAGCGGGTGAGTGTGCCCGGCATGAGGATGTCCACGCGGGCGGTGACGCCGATGAGCTCCTTCACCAAGGCGGCGAGTTGGGTTTTTCCGTCCAGCAGGCTGGCATCATCGGTGGCGTCCGGCCGGGCTTCGACCTTGATGGTCATCTCATCCATGCGGTGCGGGCGGGTGAGTTCGATGAGGAAATGCGGGGCGAGGCCGGGGCAGCGAAACAGAAGTTCCTCGATCTGGGTGGGGAAGACATTGACGCCGCGAATGATCATCATGTCATCGGAACGACCCCGGATGCGGCCCATGCGGCGCATCGCCCCGAGGGGGCCGGATAATGTGCCGGGGAGCAGGCAGGTGAGGTCCCGCGTGCGGTAGCGGATGACGGGCATGGCCTGTTTGGTGAGCGAGGTGAAGACGAGTTCGCCGATTTCGCCATCGGGCAGTACCGCGCCGGTGATGGGGTTGATGATTTCAGGGTAAAAATGATCTTCCCAAATGGTGGGCCCATCTTTCATGATGGCGGATTCACTGGCGACGCCGGGGCCCATGACTTCAGAGAGGCCGTAAATATCGACAGCGTCGATGCCGAAGGCGCTTTCAATTTCATGGCGCATGGCATCGGTCCAGGGCTCGGCGCCGAAGATGCCGATTTTGAGTGAGGTGGCGCGCGGGTCGAGGCCCTGTTTGTGGAATTCATCGAGGATGGTGAGCATGTAGCTCGGCGTGACCATGATGATGTCGGGCTGGAAATCCATAATCATCTGCACTTGTTTTTCAGTTTGGCCGCCGGACATGGGGATGACGGTGCAGCCTGCTTCCTCGACCCCGTAATGCGCGCCGAGGCCGCCTGTGAACAAGCCGTAGCCATAGGCGACATGCACCTTCATGCCCGGTTTGCCGCCTGCGACCTGGATGGAGCGGGCGACCAGAGAGGCCCAGACTTTGAGATCGGCCTCGGTATAGCCGACAACGGTTGGTTTGCCGGTGGTGCCCGAGGAGGCGTGGATGCGGCGCACCTGGTCCATGGGGACCGAGAAGAAGCCGAACGGGTAATGGGCACGCAGATCGGCCTTGGTGGTGAAGGGCAGACGGGCGATGTCTGACAGGTTTTTTATGTCACCAGGCGTGATGCCTGATTTTGCAAAAGCCTCGTGATAATGGGCATTATTTTCAAAGACGTGGGCAATGACGGATTGCAGGTTTGCAAATTGCAGGGCGCGTAGTTGGTCGGTGGCTGTCGATTGGATCATTCCCGTTTCGGGCATTCGCCCCTCCCCGCTGTTTATGATGCGTTTTGTATCATTTCAGCGGCGCTGTGGCGATAGATTTATACCAAACCGCGAAGACAGTGACACATCCAGGTAAGCAGACGCTTTTTTGAAAAAAAGCGGCGCAAAAAACGTCTGGTATGCCGGTGCCGGGCTTCTGGAACCCCAATGGCCCAGATTAAGGATGTTTTTTTGCTTCTTTTTGTTCACAAAAAGAAGCGCGTGCTGCCCGCCGAGAGTCATTCTTTAGGCCAGCTGGTATTATGCATGGAAAAGCGGGCGCTTTTGAAGAAGCGCCGCAAAATTTTTATGACAAAATTTTATGACAAAATTTTATGATTCTGGGCCATGGGCTGTGGTGAGGACTGCGCCCGCGGCCGAAAGTTATAGAGGTTTTTTCGCGCTTTTTCAAAAAGCGCTGCTGAGGGTGGAGGTTTGTGAGATGAATTGCTTCGCTGTGCCCGCAATGACGGGGGGTTGTTGCGAGCGGGGCTCACCTGCGATGTTATATCTCCCGTTTGTAGGTTTGCAGGCCGGGCTTGATGGCTTTGTCGTCGAGGAATTGTTTGAGGCCCTGCTCGCGGCCTTTTTCCTTGTCGCGTAATTGGGCCTGGTCGAGTTTGGCGTAGAGGTAATCCTCGTTCTGTTCCCAATCGAGTTCGCGGGCGCGCTTGAAGCCGGTTTTGGCGGCGCGCAGGACCACGGGGTTTTTGGTGAGCAATACGCGGGCGAGTTTTTCAGTCTCGGCGCGCAGATCAGCGCGCGGGACGGCGCGGTTGACGAGGCCCATGGCGGCGGCCTGGGTGCCTGTGAAGGTCTCGCCGGTCATGATGTAGTGCAAGGCCGTGCGGTGGCCGACGGTATCGGCCATGGCTTTGCTGACGAGGTTGCC
>JAQNCU010000011.1 GCA_029077775.1 Acidocella sp.
TTGTTATGCCGGTGCCGGGCTTCTGGAACCCCAATGGCCCAGATTAATAAAGTTTTTTTGCTTCTTTTTGTTCACAAAAAGAAGCGCTTGCTGCTCGCCTTTAACCCTACCCCCGCACCGCGCGCGGTTTGCCCTCCTCGTCGATGGCGACGAAGGTGAACAGGGCGCGGGTGACCCGGTGTTCCTCCGCGCCGATCCGTGCGCGCCGCCAGGCTTCCACCGCGATTTTCATCGAGGTTCGGCCTGTGCTGTCCAGCGTGCAATACACGCTCACCTCATCGCCGATTTTCACCGGGCGCAAAAAACTCATCGCATCGACCGAGACGGTCACGCAGCGACCGGCCGAGACGCGCGCCGCGAGGTTCCCTGCTGCCAAATCCATCTGGCTCATCAGCCAGCCACCAAAAATATCGCCATTGGCGTTGCTGTCGGCGGGCATGGCAATGGCGCGGATCATCGGCGTGCCCGCCGGGGGCTGTTCCTCCGCCCCTTGCGCAGGGTCGTTCAGAGGCTTTTCTCGATCCAGGCTTTCAGCGCGGATTTCGGCGCGGCGCCAACCTGGGTCGCGGCGGGTTTGCCGTCTTTGAACAAGATCAGGGTGGGGATGCCGCGCACCCCAAACTGGGTTGGCGTCATCGGGTTCTCGTCGATGTTCACCTTCACGATTTCGAGCTTGCCTGCGAACTCCGCGCCCAGTTCTTCGAGCGAAGGGGCGATCGCCCGGCACGGCCCGCACCATTCGGCCCAAAAATCGACCAGCACGGGGGTGTTGGATTTCAGCACATCGAGGTCGAAGCTCTCGTCGGTTACAGCCTGGCTCATAATGAATTTCCTATGTCAGTTGCCTATTACATGGCTTTGAAACGATGCGGGATCAAGCCGGGGCGTGCACGGCCAAAGCGGCCTCGGGCACCATCATGGCGTGCCCGGTCTCGGTCCAGATCAGCACGCAGCGCACCGCACGGTCGGGGTAGATCTGCCGCAGCACGGCCTGATAGGCCGATAATTGCCCCAAATAGGCGGGCGGAATGGCCGCGGCACTGTCGGGCGGGCGGCGGTCTGTCTTGTAATCGGCGATGATCACTTCCGTGTCGGTCACCACCAAGCGGTCTACCAGCCCGCCGATTTCCACATCCCCCACCACCCCGGCCAGGGGTGTTTCGGCCCGGCTGCCCGGCCCGAACAAGGCCGCCAGCGATGGGTCGCCCAACACCGCCAGCACGGCATTTATGATGCGCTCCTCCTGCCCGGCGAGATCCGCAAGCCCGTTAAGATAGCGTAAGCCCGCCGCCCGCTGCGCCGCCGCCGGCAGGTCGGGGAGATGTTGCAGCAGCGCATGGATCGCCCGCCCGCGCGCCATCGCCGCCGCCCGCATTGCCCGCCCGCCGCCCTGTCCATTTGGCTGGCTGGGGGCAAGCGGGCTGGCCGCGATGGCGCTTAGCTGCGCATCCTCGGCGCTGCGGCTGGGGACAAGTCGCTCCGGCTTTGTCTGTTCACGCGCGGGGGGCAGCATCTGCCAATTTGGCGCGGCACCCGCCCAGCCGGGCAGGGCAGCGGCGGCGCGCGGTGCGCGGTTGGATTGTTTATCCGGCGGCGCGCTCTGTGCAGTATCCAGGCGCAGCCGCCTTGCGGCATCGCTGGTCGTGGTTTCCAGCCGCGCGAACCCGGCGCGCACCGCCTCATACCAGCACGCCGAGGGTAACGATTTTTTGGGTTGTGCGCCGCAGATGATCAACTCATCCTCCGCCCTGGTGAGCGCCACATAGAGCAGCCGGTTATGTTCCTGCGCCTGCGCCGCCACAGACTGGCCAGCGGCACGGGCCAGGGCCGTGCTGCGCAACGGCACGCGCGGGCAGAATACCGGCAGGGTGATCTCCGGCGCGCCCGGCGGGGTGAGCCAGAACAGATTTTCCTTTTGCGCCTGGGTCGGCAGCCTCGTGGTGTCGGGCAGAATGACGATCGGTGCCTGCAACCCCTTGGCACCGTGTACGGTCATGATCCGCACCATATCACCGCCGGATTCAGCCTCCCGCTTCACCTGCGCGCCCGCAACCCGCATCTGGTGCACGAAATTCTGTAGCGCGCCGGGCTCGCGCTTTGAAAAATTCAACGCCTCGCTGAGCAATTCATCGATCGGCTCAGCCGCCTCCGGCCCCAGCCTGGCCAGCAGGCGGTGGCGGCCACCCAGGCTGCCCAGCGCCTCGCTGAGCAGCGCGAACGGCGTCAAAAAATCCGCCCGGCTGCGCAATGCCTCGAAAAACCCCTTTGCCGCCGCCCAATCCGGGCGCTCAGCGCCGCGCCGGTACAGGCTGGCGACGAGTGACCCGCGCCGCCCCAGCGCCAGGTCCATCAGGCTGTCATCGCTGAGACCGCCCAAAGGTGAGACGAGGAACTGGCCGAAGGCCAGATCATCCTCGGGCAACAACAGCGCGTCGCACAGCGCCAGCAAATCGCTCACCGCCATCTGGGCAGGCAGAACCATCCGGTCCAGCCCGGCGATGGGGATATTCAGCGCCTTGCATTCACGCGTGATCGCGCCGACCAGCGGTTCGCGGTTGCGCACGAGAATTAAAAAATCCCCGGGGCTGACCGCGCGGCCCCGGCTGGGCAGGGTTTCCCCCGCATCCAGCCGCCCGCGAATATCCGTGGCGATGGCGCGCGCCAATATGGTGGCGGCCGAGGGTGCGGTGTCATAATGCGCGCTGACCTGCCACGGGGCGAGTTCGGGTGCCGGCATCGCCTCGGTCAGCGGCCACAGGCTCACGCGCCCGGCCTGGCCCGCGCGGCTCACGCCGTGGCGCAAAATCTCGTCACCGTGGCAGACACCGTTGCGCGCTGGCCCTGCTGCGAACACCGCATCGACCAGCGCCAGCACGGGTGCGGTGGAGCGAAACGAGACCGAAAGCGCGCCATCCACCCAGGGCACCAGGGCGGCCTGCGCCTTGTCACGGAATTGCGCGCGAAACCGCGCGAAACTGCCAAGATCGGCCCCCTGGAATGAGTAGATGGATTGCTTGGCATCGCCCACCGCGAAAATCGTGCGCGGGCCTGCCTGGTTGTCCGCGCGCGTGCCGTGCCCCGCGAAAAATTCGGCGGCGATGGCCTGCACGATCTCCCATTGCGCGGGGGCGGTGTCCTGCACCTCGTCCAGCAACAGATGCTCGATCCCGCCATCGAGCTTGTAGAGAACCCAGGCCGCACCTGGATCTTGGAACAGCGCGCCGGTGCGGGTGATGAGATCGCCATAGCCCAGCCGCGCCATGCGCTGCTTCTCAATGGCGTCATATTGCATGATCGGCGCGCCGAGCGCCAACAGGGCGGCATTCAGCGCGGCCAACCGGGCGGCGCGCAACTGGTCCTGAACCAGCGTGATCCGCGCAACCTCCTGGGCGAAAACGGCCTGAATGGCAGGTGCGGCGGCAGCCAGTTTGGCCCCGAAAAACCTCTTCGTCTCGCGCGGTTTGCCCCGACCTTTTTCAGTGAAATAGATCTCCACCCAGTCCGGCCAACACGCGGCGCGGCCCGCAACATCAAGACCGAGCCATCCCAGCGCAATGGCGGCCTGCGTGCTGCCTGATTTGTTGCCCATCTGGGCGATCTGCCGCCAGGCGTTGCGCAGCGCGTCCTCATCCGGCAGGTCAGCCACCGCCGCCGCCAGCAGGGCGTTTGCATCATCGGTCGCCACGCCCAGGGCCGCGCGCTGCAGGGCGGTGATGGCGCCGTGGCTCAAACCCTCCGGCCAGGGCACTGGGATTGATGCCAATTTGGCCGTCAGTGCGGCGAAATCCTGCTCGTTGGTCTCCGCCGCCAGGGCGAAAACCGGGCCGCGCAACTGCGCATCGGCAAGCACACGCTCACGCGCCTCACGCAGCCGGGCTCCGGCCTCGACATCGTCGGCGATCTCAAAATGCGGGGAGAGATTGGCCTCCAGCGGAAAGCGCCGCAGCAGCGACTGGCAAAAGGCGTGGATCGTCTCGATCCGCATGCCGCCCGGCAGGTCCAGCACATCGGCGAAAAGCTGGCGGGCGCGGGATTTTGTGGTCTCGTTGATG
The DNA here is from genome assembly GCA_029077775.1 of Acidocella sp. GTDB lineage: Bacteria > Pseudomonadota > Alphaproteobacteria > Acetobacterales > Acetobacteraceae > Acidocella. Next base: position 4,053 of record JAQNCU010000011.1, read on the forward strand.
GGCATGTCGAGCGCGCGCAGCGCCGCCACCAGACTTTGCTCGTCCATCACCACCCAGCCGCCCAGCCTGTCATTCAACCGGATCATCATCTCGGCGGCGGCGGCCCTGGTATAGGTCAGGCAAAGTATTTTCTGCGGGGCCGTGCCGGTCAGCATCAGGCGCAACAGCCTGTCGGTCAGCAGCTTGGTCTTGCCCGACCCGGCCGAGGCCGAAACAAAGGCGCACACCGCCGGGTTTGATGCCGCCCGTTGCTGGGCATCTGCCAGATCAATCGCCGTCATCGGCGGCCTCTCCCGACCATTCGGCCTTGCGCGAGAGCCCGGCATAATCGTCGAATTTATTAACTCGGCCAGGGTGCGGGCTGGCCAGAAAAGCGGTGTCAGATTTGGCGAAATGCGCAAACAGGCTGGGCAGAGCGGTGGCTGCCCGGGCGATGATCTCTGCCAGCGTGTCGGGCGGTTTCGGGTCGATGGATTTTTCCTCTCCGGCCTGGTGCCGCCCGGAGAGCCGCCAATAGGTCAGCTCAGCCACCGGGCCTGTGAACCCCGCACCAAAGCAGCCCGCCGCCGCCATCACCGCCTCCAGCGGCAATTGCGGGGCGGTTCCCGCCAGCACGTCCTTCACGGCGGGGACGGTGCCGGATTTATAATCAATGATACAAAGCCCGTCATCGGCCCGCCGCTCGATCCGATCGGCGCGCCCGGTCATGGTGAAGCCGCCCGGCAGGCTGAATTTGCCCGCACATTCCAGCGCCATGGCCCGGGGCAGGCCATGTGCGATGCGGCGCGCGGTCTCAGCCTCGATCACCCAGGCGGCGATCCGCGCCAATCGTGCCTCCCACCAGCCCTCAAGGGCGGCGCGCGGGCGGGCCTCGCGCATCGCGACATGCAGGGCAGTGGTCAGACGGTGCGTTTCATCCAGCGCACCGGCATCCGGCGAAGCGGCATTGGTGGGCGTGCTGAAAAACCGCTCCAGCCCGGTATGGATGATGCTGCCGAATAGGCTCTGGTCGCTCTCCTCGTCCAGCCCGTCCAGCGCGCGGATGCCCAAAATTTTGCGGGCATAAACGGCGTAGGGGTCGGCCATCAGGGTGGCGATGTCTGAAATGCTGAGGCTGGTCGGGCGGGCGCTGGCGGGTGGGCGCGGGTGCGGTCGTGGGCGGCGTTCTATCTGCGCGGGCTGGTCAAGCTGCGCCGCCCAGGAGACGGCATCATGTGCGGGCAAAGCCAAAGCCGCGCCCTTCAACATCGCCTCCAGCCGGGTGATCCAGCGCGCGGGCACGGCGGGTGCCCTGTCCCGCCGCGCCGTGGTGGCAAGAATGACTTCCGGGCAGGCACAGGCGAGTGCAAAAAACGCGTGCGCGGCTTCACCGATCGCGCATTCGGGCGATGGCAGCCCGGCCGCCGCGCGCATCGGGCGGCTGAGCCAGGGGCCAGGGTCGGCGGCGGCGGGCCACACGCCCTCCACCAGCCCACCCAGCACCGCGACATCGACGCTTTGCAGTGCCGCCTCCTGGATGCCCCAGATGGCGATGCGCGGATGCCCATCGCGGGCGCGCGGGCGGCGGACCACCGCGAAGCTGAGCAGCGCGTCCAGCAAATCAGGCATATCAGCGGCAGCGATGTCGTCCATATCCGCCAACGCCGCCAGCGCCTCGCGCAGTAAATCCGAGAGCCCGCCACCGGCCTCGCCGGCCCATAATATCGCCGCCCCCGGCTGGTCCGGCGTGGCGCATAGCGCCTCGGCCACACCCAGCAACGCGGCCAGCGCCGTGGCGGGGGACATTTCCAGTGGCATAATGGCAGGGCGAAGCATCGCCTCCAGCCGGTCGAGAAAAGTCATCGCGGCAGCGTCGGTTTGGGCAGCCAGCCGGTATTTGATGCCATCGAACCCCGGTGCCGGGCGCGCGCCGCGCAGCGCATGGCGCTCCAGCGCGCGGGCCTGTTCCCGGCACATCGCGGGCGGCAGCCCGGCGGCGGTGAGCGGATGTTTCAGCAGCGCCAGCAAAGGCAGCGGCGCGAAATCACTGGCAATGGCGCGCGCCAGCAGGCGCAGCAGCGTGGCGGGCGGGGTTTGTTCCAGCTTTTCGCCCGCGCTGTCATCGGCGGTGATTCCGAAGCGTTTGAGCGCGGCGGCGACGCGCTGTGCGAGGTCGCGGTCCGGGGTGATGAAGGCTGCCGTCCGCCCCGGTATTTCCAGCGTGTCGCGCAGGACCATGGCGATGGACAATGCGCCATCGGCCTCGTCCCGCGCCACGATGCGGCTGATGCCTGTGATGTCGAGTACCAAAGGGGTTTGCCAGGCGCTGAGGCTGGCCGCCGGGAGCAATGCCCGCGACAGCAGATCGCGGCGCGGGGCGTTGCTGCCTTGCGCGATGTTCATGACATCAGCGCGTCCCGCGCCCAATGCCGCGAGCAGCCGGGCAATGCCCGCCTGGGGGTGGCCATCCTCCAGCGCCGCCCAGGCGGCATCGTCCATCCCGGCATCATAGCCCGGCAGCAGCAGCCAGCCGCGCGGCAGGCTGGCGATAACCCGCGCCAGCCGGGTGAGGGCCGGGTTCGCGGAGCTCGCCACCAGCCAGACCCGGTGGTCCGGCGGGGCATTGGCCCAAGCCTGGCCTTGCGCGTCGATCAGCGCGATCTGGCGGCGGGCCGGGTTCATCATGCCCTCGGCCGCCAAAATTTCAGGCCATTGCACGGTGAGGATTTTTAAAAATTCCAGCGTGACCTGCCAATGTTCGGCAAGCTCAGCGCCGACCAGCCCGGGCAGCGCGGTGCCGAGGTCGATCTCGGCGTAATCCGCCTCGTCGAGCAGGTTCGCGAGATCGGCGGCCAGCGCCCAGGCGGCGGGCAGCCGGGCGGGCGCGCCATGCGCCCCCTTCAGCGCCAGGATCAGCCGCGCCAATATCGCCTGGCGGCGCAGCACCGGGATAGCGGGCGGCAAAGCCAGCCCGTCGGCGATGTTCAGCCCCGGCTCGTCGATCGCGCCCAGCGCGATGATGCGCGGCAGCAGCAAAGCCTGCCCGCCTGACGCCGCCAGGAAGGCACCGGCCAGCGCCTGCGCGGCGCGGCGGCTGGGCAGGATGAGCAGACCCTCGGCACTCTGGCCAATTTCGGGCGTGGCTTCGGCCAGCCAGGCCTGGGCGAGGGCAGGCAGATACGCATCCTGTGCCGCGAAGGCCGCGATATGCGGTGCTTTGCCCGGCGACATCATCATGTGCTGTTGCCGACTTCACGCGCGGCGAGTGCTGCCTCGGCACTGGCCAGATCATCCGGGGTCGAGAGATGGAACCATACGCCATCATGCACCATGGCCCCCAGTCGCCCGGCGGCCAGAGACCGGTCCCACAGCAGGTTCATGCTGAACGGCGGCGCGGGGGCACCGGCCAGCGCAGCCAGGGTGGTGATCTGCACGCCCGCGAACAGATAGGGGGCGACATCACGCTCCCGCCGCCGGACCAGCCCTTCGCCGCGTGGCCAGAGAAAATCCCCGCGCCCGGTATCGGCCACCGCGCCCGCCGCGCGGGCCAGCAGCAAGATGGTGTCCTCGCGCGCCGGATCGAACGCGCGCGAGAGCCGGGCCAGCGTGTCGGACGGGCCATCGACCCAGAAACTATCGCCATTGAGGATAAAGAACGGCGTGGGCGGCAACAGGTTTTGCGCCGCCATCGCGCCCACCGCGCCGCCCGTGCCGCGCAATTCGGGCTCGGTGACCAGCGTGATGTCGGGTTGCGCGGCGCAGAATGAAGCCATCTGCCCGGCCAGATGATGCGCATTGACAATCACCCGCCGCACGCCGGATTGGCGCAGCCGGGTCAGCACATGCTGCAAAATCGGTTGCCCGGCGAGCATCAGCAGCGGCTTGGGGCAGTCGAGCGTGAGCGGGCGCATCCGCATCCCCAGCCCCGCGCCCAAAATCACCGCCGTATCAGGATGCATCGAACCACCTATCCTCGCCCTCCAGGGTTATTTCACGTCCCCCCGGAGTCGCATGAGAGGTCGCATGAGAGGTCGCATGAGAAAGGGTGATGCGGAGCGCCGATGCCGGGGTGAGCGCGCCCAGCCGGTCTGGCCATTCCACCAGCACAATGCCCGCCTGCGCCTCGTCCCAGCCCAGCTCCTCCAGGGCTTCGGGGCCGGTCAGCCGCCACAGGTCGAAATGCCAGATGGCGGTGCCGGGGATGTCGTAATGCTGGACGAGGGTGAAACTGGGGCTCGGGATGATCAGCGCCATGTCTTGGGCCAGGGTGCGGATAAAGGCGCGCGCCAGGCTGGTTTTGCCCGCACCAAGCGGGCCTGAGAGCAGCAGAACGTCGCCCGCGCGCGCGCGTTTGGCCAAAGCGGCGCCCAGGGCTTCAGTGGCGTGCTCGTCAGGGGCGTATATGCGCATGGCTCCTTTTTACGGCTTGCGCTTGATTGTGGAAGGGCGCTGCGGCAAAGCCGAGGCCATGGAAACTCTGAACACGGATATCGCGATCATCGGCGCCGGACCTGCCGGCATGTTCGCCGTGTTTCAATGCGGGATGCTGAAAATGTCCTGCGTGTTGATCGACGCGCTGGATGAGACCGGCGGGCAATGCGCGGCTCTGTACCCGGAAAAGCCGATTTACGACATCCCCGCCCATCCGGGGATCGAGGCGGCGGCGTTGATCAGCCAGTTGGAGGCGCAGATCGCGCCGTTTGCCACCCCCCGGCTGCTCGGGCGGCGGGTGGAGGGGCTGGCCGGCGCGCCGGGCGCTTTCACGCTGACGACCAGCCTGGGCGATGTGATCCACGCCAAGGCCGTGATCGTGGCGGCTGGGGCGGGCGCGTTTGGGCCGAACAGGCCGCCACTGGCCGGGCTGGCCGCGTATGAGACGAGCGGGGCGGTACAATATTACGTGAAAAAGCGTGAGGCGCTGCGGGGCAAGCATGTGGTCATCGCGGGCGGCGGGGATTCAGCGGTGGATTGGGCGCTGGCGCTGAAAGATGTCGCGGCCAGCTTGCATGTGGTGCACAGGCGCGCGAAATTCCGCGCCGCGCCGCAAAGTGCCGCCGATTTGGACGCGGCGGCGGCGCGCGGCGAGATCGATATGGTGATCCCGTACCAACTGCACGCGCTGCACGGCACGGCAGGGGTGCTGGAGGTGGTTGAGGTGGCGGATTTAGACGGCGCGACGCGGCGTATCAAGGCCGATGTGCTGCTGCCGTTTTTCGGCCTGGCGATGGAGCTGGGGCCGATCGCGCAATGGGGGTTCGGGCTGGATCACGGGCATATTACAGTCTCGCCGGCGACCATGCAAAGCACCGTGCCAGGGGTGTTTGGCATTGGTGATATCGTCACCTATCCGGGCAAGCTGAAGCTGATCCTGCAGGGCTTCGCCGAGGCGGCGGTGGCGGCGCATGCGATCCACCCCATCGTGCACCCTGGCCAGGCGCTGCATTTTGAGTATTCCACCAGCAAGGGCGTGCCAGCCTGATCGGGCCGCGCCGATGACATAACCATAAAGGGGAGAGATGATATGAGCACCACCAACCAACCCGCGCGGGCGGACCATGTCGGCTCGCTGTTGCGCCCGGATGCGGTGAAGCAGGCACGGCGGAAATTTTATGACGAGCACAGCATTTCAGCCGATGAATTGCGCGCCGTGGAGGATGACGCGATCCGCGATGTGGTGGCGATGCAAGAGCGTATCGGGCTGAAAGTGGTGACCGATGGCGAGATCCGCCGGTCTTTCTGGCATTATGATTTCATGGGCGGGCTGACGGGGCTCGACCTCGTGCAGCGCGAGCCCGCCGCGGGCGTGCAGTTCCACGGCGTGACCCTGCGCCCGGTATTCCCGACCATTACGGGCACGCTCGATTTCCCCGATGACCACCCGATGCTGGCGCATTTCAAATTCCTTGCCAGTATCACAAAGGTGAGCCCGAAAATTTCCATCCCCGGGCCGAGCTGCTGCCATTTCCGCACCGCCGCCGCCGATATAGCACCACCCCAATACCGCGATCTCGAAATTTTATTCGCCGATCTCGCCGCCACCTATGCCAAGGCGGTGGCGAAATTCTATGAGGCCGGGTGCCGGTATTTGCAGATGGATGATATTTTTTTCGCGTATCTGTGCGACCCCAAGCAGCGCGCGCAAAAACAGGCGGAAGGGATCGACCCGGATTGGCTGATCGGCAAATACGCCGAGATGATGCACGAGGCGATCGCCCACCGCCCCGCCGATATGCTGATCGGGATGCATATGTGCCGGGGCAATTTCCAATCCACCTGGGTGGCCGAGGGACCGTATGATTTCGTCGCCGACACCGTGTTCAACAAAACCGGGGTCGATTTATTCTTTATGGAATATGATACCGACCGCGCGGGCGATCTCTCGCCGCTGAAATACCTGGCACCCGGCCACCAGCGCGTCTACCCCGGGTTCATCACCACCAAAACCGCCGCACTCGAAGGCGTGGACGCGCTGAAACGCAAATTCGACGAGGCCGCCAAATACACCGATATCGCCCAGTTAGGCATCGCGCCGCAATGCGGGTTCGCCAGCACCGAGGAGGGCAACGTGATCACCCCGGCAGACCAGGCCGCCAAGCTGGCCCTGGTGGTGCGGACCGCCGAGGCGATCTGGGGCACGGCTTAAAAGTCTCTGCCGCGCGCCAAAATAAACAGCCGCTTTTTATAAAAAGCGGCGCAAAAATTTTTATGACTCTGGGGCATGGGCTTTGACATTGGCCACGCCCACGACCCAGAGTTACAAAAGCTTTTTTGTCTCTTTTTCTTCGACAAAAGAAGGGCTTACCCCTATCCCCCTCAACCTTCCCCTTGCGGCCGCTCGAACGCATCGCGGCCATCGAAGCTCTGCAGTTTTTCGATATGCATCCAGGCGAATTTCGCGCCGATCCGCTGCACCAGATAGCTGATCTCCGCCTGCCCGTTGGCGCCCGAGGCATCGAGCGTGATCGGCGTTTTGAACATGAATCGGCAGGCGAAATGGTCCACCAGAAAGGTCTGCCCGCCGGTGGCGGGGAAAACCTGCACCCCCCGGTTTGAGATGCCGTTCAACCGGAACGGCGTGTCCTGCGCCACCATCTCCAGCGCCCGGCCAAGCTCGTCGGCGCCCAAATCGCTCTCCAGGAACACATCGATCCCGACAAGCTGGCGGGTATCGGGGTCGGTATGCGCGGTCAGTTCTGGCCAGGCTTTCAGCACCAGCGGGCTATAGGCACGCGATGGCAGATTCGATGAGCGGCCCAGATTCTCGATGATCTGCCCGGTAAACAAATCCGTCCCCACCCCATGGCCGCGCGGCGAGAGATCGCCGGTCAGGTTCTTGCCCTCGGCCAGCGTGATGAACAAGGCCTGCTCGATCTCCTCAGCCACGGTGAACGCGCCGATATGGCGCAGCATCATAATCGCGGCGGTCAGCAGGGCCGTCGGGTTGGCCAGCCCCTTGCCGGCAATATCCGGGGCCGAGCCATGCACCGCCTAGAACATCGCGGCATGGTCGCCAAGGTTCGATGACGGCGCAATGCCAAGCCCGCCCACCAGCCCGGCGGCGAGGTCTGATATAATATCCCCGTTCATGTTCGAGGTCACGATCACATCGAACGCCTCGGGCTTGATCACCAGCTGGTGCGCGCAATTATCGATGATGATGTGGTCCTGCTTCATCTCCGGGTATTCCGGGCTCACCTTCTCAAACATGCGTTTCATCATGCCCTCGGTCAGCTTCATGATGTTCGCCTTGGTGGCACAGGTCACGTGCTGGCGGGCCTCGGCGCGGGCCAGCCCAAAGGCCGCCCGGATGATCCGCTCGCAGCCCGGTGCGGTCATCAGTTTCAGGCACTGCGCCACCGTGGTGGTCTGCATATGCTCGATCCCGGCATAAACATCCTCCACATTCTCACGCACGATCACCATGTCGATGCCGCGCCCGGTGAACGGCGTGTTAATCCCCGGGAGTTCGCGCACCGGGCGGATATTGGCGTAAAGCTCGAAATATTTCCGCAACGTCACATTGGCTGATTTGCCGCCGAACCCTACGGGCGTCTCCAGCGGGCTTTTCAGCGCCAGCCCGTTACGGGCGATGCTGTCCAGCGTCTCGCGCGGCACGCCGGTGATCAGCCCTTTTTTGAACACCTCAGCCCCGGCCTCGGCCATCTCCCATTCCACCGGCGCGCCCGCCGCCGCCAGAATTTTGATGGTCGCGGCCATCACCTCCGGCCCGATGCCATCGCCCGGCAGCGCCGTTACCTTGGTCTTCGTCACGGTCTCGACGCTCGCATCCATCACATCGCTCCTGAAATCTCGATCCGGAATTGCTATAACGTGCCCGCGCCGGATGATCCATCATGGAATCGCACCGGAAGGTTATCCCTTGCTTAACAGGCCTTTGCGTACACCGCCGTCTCGAACCCGCAGAGGGTTTTCACCGCCCCCATATCGCCCGAGGGCAATATCTGCATCATGATCACCGCCGCATGGCCCGCCGCCGGGTCTATCCAGAAATACGTATTGGCCAGCCCCGCCCAGCCCAGGCTCCCGGCATTGCGGCCAAAGGGCCCGCGCTCAGGATAGATCAAAAACCCCAGCCCCCATTTGCTCTCCTGCCCGGGGTTCATATCCGCCCCGGTGATCAATTCGGGGTTGGCAGACGGGATATACCCGGCCCGCAACGCGCCGATCTGGTTGCGGGTCATCTCCGCCAGGCTCGCCGGGCTGATGATCCCGCCGCCACCATGCAAAAAAATCGCCAGGAATTTCTGATAATCCGCGACCGTGGAATATAAGCCGCCGCCGCCTGAGCAAAACGCGCCGGGGTTCACCGGCATAATCGGCGCTGCCGCCAGCGTGCCATCGGCCTGCCGCTGGTGGATCGCGGCACGCCGCTCATCCTGCGCGGGGCTTGGCACAAATTGGGTGTCCGCCATCCCCAACGGGTCCAGAATATGCGCCCGGAAATATGCATCCAGGGTCATGCCAGACGCCGCCTCAACCGCGCGGCCCACCCAATCGGTGTTGATGCCATACGCCCATTCGGTGCCTGGCTCGAATAATAACGGCATCTCCAGCCAGCCCAGCCGCCCACGCTTCGCCGTCTCGGGGTGTGCCTGCATATAGGCGACATATTCCGTACTCGCGAAATCATAGGAAAACCCGGCGGTGTGGGTCAATAAATGCCGCAGCGTTATAGGCGTCTTCGCGGGGCGCAATCGTCCCTCTTCTAATATCTGCGGCCGCGCCAAAAACGGCAGCACATCCCCGATCGGCGCATCGAGCGCCAGCAACCCGCGCTCGACCAATTGCATCGCGGCGATCGAGGTCACAGGCTTGGTCATCGAGGCGATCCAGAAAATCGTATCCTCATCCACAAGCCTGTCGCCGCCCGCCACGGCCACACCCGCCTTGGCCAGCATCTTTGTGCCGTCCGCCCTGGTCACCGCCGCCACCACCCCGGCGACATCGCCGCTCATCACCGCGGCCTCAAGAATTTTCTGGATCATATAATCTCCTGCAATCATTTTTGTTTTTTAGGCCAGGACAGTTCGTAACGACATCATAATAAATAACATTATGTTAGAATGCTCCACGTGGAGCATCGTCCCCTCAATGCGCCGCCCCCCAATTCTTGCCCGTCCCGGTCTCCACGATCAGCGGCACGGAAATTCGGGCGGCCCCCTGCATCACCTCCACCGCAAGTGCGGCCAGCGCGGGTGCCTCCGCATCGCGCACCTCGAACAGCAATTCATCATGTACCTGCAAAATCATGCGCGCCTGCAACGAGGCGGCCGCCAACGCAGCGGGCAGCCGCACCATCGCGCGCTTGATGATATCCGCGGCACCGCCCTGTAATGGCGCGTTGATCGCCTGGCGCTCGGCATAGGCGCGCAGGCTCGGGATTTTGTCTTTTATCCGCGGCACCCAGCATTTGCGCCCAAAAGGTGTCAACACATAGCCATGGGCGCGCGCCTGGTCCTTGGTTGCCTCCATATAGTCGCGGATCTGCGGATAGCGCCTGAAATACGCATCGATATACCCCTTGGCCTCATGGGCTGAAATGCCCAGTTGCCGGGCCAGCCCAAAGGCCGATATGCCGTATATGATCCCGAAATTGATCGCTTTGGCCCGCCTGCGCGTCGCCGCGTCCATCCCCGCCATCGGCACCCCGAACACCTCGGAGGCGGTGCGCGCATGGATATCCTCATTGTTCATAAAACTCTCGCGCAGGCCGGGGATCTCCGCCACATGCGCGAGCAGCCGCAGCTCGATCTGCGAATAATCGGCTGAAACCAGGCTATACCCCGGTGCGGCGATAAAGGCCCGGCGGATGCGCGCCCCCTCGGCGGTGCGGATCGGGATGTTCTGCAAATTCGGATCGACCGAGGATATTCGCCCCGTGGTCGTCGCCGCCATCGAGAACCGCGTATGCACCCGGCCCGTCGCGGCATCGATCTGGCCGACCAGCGCGTCGGCATAGGTCGATTTCAGCTTGGCCAGTTGCCGCCAATCCATCACGCGCTGCGCAATCTCCACACCCTGTTCGGCCAGCCCTTCCAGCACCGCGCTATCGGTGCCCCAGGCCCCGGCCTTGCCGCGCTTGGCCCCCGGCAGCTTCATGGTCTCGAACAAAATCTCGCCCAGTTGCTTGGGGCTGCCGACATTGAAGTCCACCCCGGCGAGCCTGTGGATATCCACCTCGATCGCGGCCATGCGCTGCCCAAAATCCACCGACATCGCGGTTAAATCCGCGCGGTCCACCATCACGCCCGCAACCTCCATGGCGCCGAGCACGGGGATCAGACGGCGCTCCAACTGCTCGTACAGCGCCAGCGCCCGGCGCTCGCGCAGCATCGGGCGCAACAGCGCCCATAACCGCATGGTCACATCCGCCGCCTCACCGGCATAATGCGCGGCGGCGTCCAGTTTCACATCGGCAAACCCCAGCCTTGCCCGCCCGCTGCCCACCACCGTATCGAACGCGGTCAGCCCATGGCCCAGATGAAGCCGCGCCAGGGTGGCCAGATCATGCGCGAAATTCCCGGCATCCTGGCTGTAGGACATCAACATCACGTCATCCACCGGCCCCACCACCGCCGCGCCGGCAACCGCGCCGGCAACCGCGCCGACAACCACGCCGACAACCGCGCCGACCCTGGCCAGCACGCCCAGCGCGTGCTTGGCGTCGTGGAAAATCTTCAACACCGAGATATCTTCCCAAACCGGGGCCAGCATATCCAGCGCCGCCGCCATGCTCATCTGCGGCGCATCCTCCAACCCCGGATTATGGCCAAGCGGCAGATACCACCCCGAACCGGGCACAAGGTTCAGCGCGAGGCCCAAAAGACCCCCATGCCGCCCCTGCTGGTCGTCGCTCTGCACGCCAACCGAAACAAGCCCAAAGCTGCGGATCTGGGCGACCACATCGGCCAGTTCCGCCGCGGTCATCACGCACCGGTACGGACCATACCCGGCCTGCGTCACCGGTATCGGGGCGGCTTGTATCGCTGGTATCGGGGCGGCGGGCAGGTCGAGCTTCTGGCGGATGCTCCGAAAATTATTCTCGTCGAGAAACCGCGTGAGAACCTCGGTATCCCAGGCTCGCAACCCGAAACGCTCGATCGGTTCGGGCAGCGGCGCATCGTCGCGCAAAATCACCAAAGACCGTGAAAGCCGGGCCGCATCGGCATGTTCCACCAGCATCTCGCGGCGCTTGCCCGGCTTCATCTGGCCAGAGGCCGCCGCCGCCAGCACCGCGTCCAGGTCACCATATTCAGTGATCAGCTCAGCCGCACCCTTCGGCCCGATCCCGCGCACGCCGGGCACATTATCCACCGCATCGCCGATCAGCGCCTGCACCTCGATCACCTTATCCGGCGCCACCCCGAATTTTGCCATCACCTCGGCGGGGCCGATGGCGATGTTCTTCATCGGGTCGAGCATGGTCACACCCGGGCGGATCAGCTGCATCAAATCCTTATCCGAGGACACGATCACAGCCTCCCCCCCGGCTTCCAGCGCCGCCTTGGCATAGGCCGCGATCAGATCATCGGCCTCCCAATCCGCCAGCTCGATCGCGGCCACACCAAAGGCCCGCGTCGCCTCGCGGATCAATGCGAATTGCGGCAGCAGCTCGGGCGGCGGCTCGGGCCGTTGCGCCTTGTACTGGTCGTACATCCGGTTGCGGAACGTCTCCCGTCCCGCATCGAAGATCACCGCCAGATGTGTGCCGGTATGTTCCTTCATCAGCCGCGTGATCATGTTGCAAAAGCCGAACACCGCGTTCACATGCACGCCATCCGGACGGGTCATGTCAGGGATGGCGTGGAAGGCCCGGAAAATAAACCCCGAGCCGTCAACCAGTACGAGCCTCATCGCTTCAGACCCTAACTGAGAGGGTGATACAGACCCTTGATGCGCGCGCGCGGCGCGCGGATCGCGTGTCATCGCACTCAATGCCCCGCTGGCGGTGCCCCCGTCTCCAGGATAAAAACTTTTGAGCAATACGGGCACGTGATTTGCCCGGTCTCGATCCGCAGGTACACTTTGGGGTGGCCGAGTGGTTCGGCGCCCCCATCGCAGGACACGGCGCGGGTTTTTACGTGGATAATTTCGGTGGGGGATTTCATTGTGCCGTCCATGATCCTGCCTTGGCGAGAGCGTCTGGCGCGCATGATACAGAAAATCCCCCGCACCCCCAAACCATGCCTAGCCATGCTTATGCCCAGTTTCATGCTGGCTCTGGCCCTCAGCGCCTGTGCGCCCATTCCCTTTGGCACCCCGCGCGCCACGCCCGGTCACCCCATCATCACCAGCGGCATATTCACCCTGCCGGGCAATGTGCGGCTGCCATACCGGCTCTACCCCGCGCAGGGCCAAACCAGAGCCGTGGTGCTGGCGCTGCATGGCTATGATGACAGCCGCGATGGTTGGGCGATGCTGGCCACGGTGCTGAACCGCCATGGCATCACGCTCGTTGCCCCGGACCAATCCGGCTTCGGGGCCACGCCTGACCGTGGCCACTGGCCGGGCACCAACGCTTTGGTGACCCAGGCCGGTGAGATGGCGACCCAATTGCGCGCGCAATACCCAAATACCAGGCTGGTGCTGATGGGCGAGAGCATGGGTGGTGCCATCGGCCTGCTGCTCGCGGCCTCGCCCCACCCGCCGCCGGTGAATGCGTATGTGCTCTCCGCCCCGGCGGTCTGGGGTGGTGCCGCCATGTCCCCGGTTGACCGCATCGCCATCGGCCTTGGCGCGCGCATCGCGCCCGGTGCGCGGCTTACGGGCCAATCCGTCCATATCCGCGCCAGCGACAACATCGCCGCCCTTATCGCCTTCGGGGAGGACCCGCTCACCATCCACGCCCCGCGCCTCGACGATCTCGCCGGGCTTATCCGCCTGATGGGCAAAGCCCAGGCGGCCTGCGCCAAGCTGCGCCAGCCAAGCCTGATCCTGTATGGCGGCCATGACGAGCTGGTACCCGCCGCCGCCATGCGCGCTTGCTGGCGCGCCATCCCCGCTGGCGCACCGGTCATGCTCGCCTTCTATCAACCCGACTACCACCTCATCGAACGCGATATTGAGCGCGCCACGCCGGATGCCGATATCATCGGCTACATACTGGGCACAAACATCCCCTCCGCCGCGCCCAGCGCCGCGACGGTGTTTTTAGCGGGGTGAAGACCCCTCTTTTTCGCGACGCAAAAAGGCAAAAAGACGTCCGTTACTTTGGATCACGGGCGTTGGCGGGGCCTGAGCTTGACCTCCAAAGTCATAAAAAGTTTCTGCGCCGCTGTTTTTCAAAAAGCGGCTGGTCTACACTCAATTAATGGATGATCTGATACCCAATACGTTGCGCTCTGGCCCGGATGGGCGGGGGCGGTTTGGTGCGTTTGGCGGGCGGTTTGTTGCCGAGACGCTGATGCCGTTGATTTTGGAGCTTGAGACGGCGTGGGAGGCGGCGAAGGCCGACCCGGCGTTTCAGCGCGAAATCGACTATTATTTGAAGCATTATGTCGGGCGGCCAAGTGCGATGTGGTTCGCCGAGCGGCTGACGCGGGCGTTGGGCGGGGCCAAGATCTATTTCAAGCGCGATGAGCTGAACCATACCGGCGCGCATAAGATCAATAATTGCATCGGGCAGATTTTGCTGGCCCGGCGGATGGGCAAGACGCGGATTATCGCCGAGACCGGGGCTGGGCAGCATGGCGTGGCCACCGCGACGGTGTGCGCGCTGTTTGGCCTGCCTTGTACGGTTTATATGGGCGCTGTGGATGTGGAGCGGCAGAAGCCCAACGTGTTCCGCATGAAGCTGCTGGGTGCCGAAATTGTCCCCGTGCATTCCGGCGCCGGGACGCTGAAGGATGCCATGAACGATGCCATGCGCGATTGGGTCGCGAATGTGCGGGACACGTTTTACATTATCGGGACCGCCGCCGGGCCGCACCCCTATCCGGCGATGGTGCGCGATTTCCAATGCGTGATCGGCAATGAGGCGAAGGCGCAATTATTCGAGGCGGAGGGGCGGCTGCCGGATGTGGCGATCGCCGCGATCGGCGGTGGCAGCAACGCGATCGGGTTGTTCCACCCGTTCCTCGATGACCCGTCGGTCCGGCTGATCGGGGTGGAGGCGGCGGGGCGCGGACTCGATTCCGGCGAACACGCGGCGAGTTTGAGCCGGGGGCGGCCCGGCGTGTTGCATGGCAACCGGACCTATTTACTG
>JAQNCU010000317.1 GCA_029077775.1 Acidocella sp.
ATGGGCCAGCGCGTGTTCGTCGATCGGGCTGATCTTCCAGCGTTTCAGAGGGTCCCGGCGGCGCGCGGTGAGCCGGGCTTTTTGTTCGTCCCGGTCGATCTCAAGGTAATATTTCAAAATGGTGACCCCGGCATCGGCCAGCATCTGCTCAAAGACCGGCACTTGGCGTTGAAAAATATGGTATTCATGGTCGGTGCAGAAGCCCATGACATGTTCCACCCCGGCGCGGTTGTACCAGCTTCGGTTAAAGATCACGATCTGACCGGCAGATGGCAAATGCGCGATGTAACGCTGAAAATACCATTGCGTGGCCTCGGCCTCGGAGGGTTTGGACAACGCCACGACGCGAATGTCGCGCGGTGAGAGATGCTCCGTGATGCGCTGGATGGTGCCGTCTTTGCCGGCGGAATCGCGCCCTTCAAGTATGATCAGGATTTTTTGGCCCTGCGCGATCACGTGGCGCTGGAGCTTGACCAGTTCGATCTGCAAATGCCGCAGGGTCTTTTTGTAATTCGGGGGCTTGCTCATGCGCTGCTATACGCGCCTGGGCTTGCGGCCAGCAAGGCGCGTAGCGCGGCGAGCGTTTCGCCCGGGGCCTCCTGCGGGATGTTATGGCCGATGCCGGGCAGCAGGCGGCGGGCATAGGCGCCTGTGAATTTCACGGCGTCAGGGTCGGGTGTGGCCGGTGTGCCCAGGCCATCCGCCAGGCCACAGAGTGAAATGGTCGGCACCGTGATGACCGGTTGGGCGGCGAGCGCGTGTTCGATGTCATCCAGCGCCGGATCGCCAGGTGTGTAGGCAAAGCGGTGACGATAGGAATGAAGAACGATGTCCACGAAATCCGGATTATTAAATGAGGCGGCGCTGTGGGCAAAAATATCGTCGTCGAATTGCCATTCCGGGGACCAGAGCCGCCACAGCAGGCGGCAGAGTGCGGCGCGGTTGGCGGCGAGCCCCGCCTCACCGCGCGCCGAATGGAAATAATACTGGTACCATAGCCTGTGTTCGGCCTCCGGCGGTGCCGGTATATGCGCGCAGGCGATGTTCTGGATGTTATAGCCATTCGCGGTGACCAGCCCGCGCACGCGATCTGGCCATAAAGCTGCCGCGATGCAGGCGGCGCGGCCACCCCAGTCGAACCCCGCGAGCGTGGCGTGGGCCAGGCTGAGCCCATCCATCAGCGCGCGCAGATCATCGGCCAGGGCCGCCTGCTGGCCTGTGCGCATGGCACCGGCCCGCAGCCGGGTTGGCCCGAAGCCGCGCAGATACGGGATGATCACGCGGTTTCCATCAGCAACCAGACCGGGCCAGATATCGTCATAGGCGCGCGGGTCATAGGGAAAGCCGTGCAGTAAAATCACAGGCTCCCCATCCGGCGGGCCATGGTCCTCATACCCGATCAGCACGGCTCCAGTGTCGATCATGCGGATGGCGTCGGATGCAGACATATGCCCAGGATAGGCCGACGGGGATTGAGCAGACAAGGCGGGCAAACGCGGGTATGAGAGCCGCGCATCCATTCGGGCGCGTGGAGGAGAGACATGATCGTCGCAGCGGCAGTTTTGATCATCGCAGGCGCGCTTGGGGCGCTTTACCTCCACGACAAGCGCCAGACGCAGCACACGATTCTACGAAATTTCCCCGTGCTCGGCCATGTCCGGTATTTTGCCGAGACCTGGGGCGAATATATGCGCCAATACCAATATTTGCCGGATTGGGCGGAGCGGCCATTCAACCGGCTGGAGCGGTCTTGGGTGTATCGCTCGGCCAAAGGGGTTTCCAACCTTGTCAGCTTCGGCTCCGAGAATGTGCCGAGCTTTGTGTTTCGGAACGCGCCGTTTGCGGTGTTGGATGAGGATAAAAAAGCCTATCCCGGCAAGCTGATCGGGGTTGCGGCAGGCGAAGACGCGTGTCGGGAGCCTTATGTCGCCCGGCATTTCTTCAATATCTCCGGCATGAGCTATGGCGCGCTGAGCCACGCCGCTGTGACCGCGCTCTCCCGCGGGGCGAAGCTGGCGGGGGTATGGATGAGCACGGGCGAGGGCGGGCTTTCCCGGTTTCATCTGGAGGGTGGGGCGGATATCGTGATGCAGATCGGCACGGCGAAATATGGCGTGCGCGATGAAAATGGGAATTTAAGCGAGGACAGGCTGCGGGAGATCGCCGCATTTCCGCAGGTGAAGATGTTCGAGGTGAAGCTGGCGCAAGGGGCCAAGCCGGGCAAAGGCGGCGTGCTGCCAGGGGCGAAGGTTTCGGCCGAAATCGCCGCGATCCGGGGCATTCCGGCGGGCCAGGATAGTATCTCGCCCAACCGGCATCGTGACATTGGCAGCATCACGGAACTCGGCGCGTTCATCGCCCGGGTGCGCGCGGTCACTGGCAAGCCTGTGGGGGTGAAATTCGTGGTGGGCGACCCGGGGTTTGTGGATGAATGGTTCGCCGATTGTGTGGAGAACCCGGCGCACACGCCAGATTACGTGCAGGTGGATGGTGGCGTGGGTGGCACGGGGGCGGCGCCGGCGCCGCTCGCCGATTATGTCGGGCTGCCGATCACCCAGGCGCTGCCTGTGGTGGCGGCCTTGCGTGACGAGCACGGGTTGCGTGAGCGCATCCGCATCATCGCCGCGGGCAAGCTGATTACACCTGACAAACTGGCCTGGGCATTGTGTATGGGCGCAGATTTTGTCAGTTCCGCGCGCGGGTTCATGTTTTCGATGGGCTGCATCCAGGCGATGAAATGCGGCACAGGCAAGTGCCCGACCGGCGTGACCGCCGTTGACCCCCGGCTGATCGCGGGGCTGGACCCGGCGGATAAGGCCGTGCGGGTGGCCAATTACGCGCGCCGGATGATCGATGAGGTGGAGATGATCGCGCATTCCTGCGGCCTGCCGGACGCGATGGGCTTCAGCCCGCGCCATGTTACCGAGATTGAGCGCGGGGTGGGCGGGTTTCGCTCGCACGCCGGATGAGGCTGTTCGCCTTGTTGTTTGCGCTGGCGGCGGGGCTGAACATTCTGCTGGGCGCGCATGAATGGGCGGGCGTGCTGGCGGGCAGCTTGAACGACCCGGACAGCTATATGCGGCTTTTGCGCATCGAGCAGGGGCTGCATGCCGGGCGGCTGGTGACCGTGGTGGCGCGCGATGATTCTGGCGCCGGTGTGATGGTGGAATGGTCGCGGCTGCTGGATATGCTGCTGGTGGCGATGGCGGCACCGATGGCGGTGTTTATCGGCTGGCACCGCGCGTTATACGCGGCGGGCGTAGCACTGGGGCCGCTGAGCGTGGGTGCGCTGGGGGCGGTTTTGGCCTGGGTGATCGAGCCCTTTGCCGCGCGCGGCTATTTATGGACCGCCGCTTTTGCCGCCGCGAGTCTGCCGGGCATCCTTACCTTCGCGGTGCCGGGCGTGGTGCATTATCACATTCTGCTGCTGGTGCTGATCGCGCTCACGGTTGGGTATAGTCTGCGTGCCTGGCGCGGCGATGTGGGGCAGGGGTTTCTGGCCGGCATAAGCGGCGGGTTCGCGATATGGCTGACACCCGAGACCATGCCTTTTGTGCTGATGGCGTTTGCGGCGCTGCTGATCCGCTGGCTGTCAACCCGGTTGGGCAGCACGATGACAGCCTGCGCCGCCGGGTTTTTTGATGTTCTGGGGTTCGCGCTGGTCATCGACCCGCCGCATGGCGGCTATGGCGTGGCGGAGATCGACCGGCTGTCATTGGTCTATGTGCTGCTCGGATTTTTGCTGCTGGCGGGGTGTGGGGCGCTGTGGTGGCTGGAGGTGCGGAAGTTACGCTATGCCAGGGCGCTCGGGCTGGGTTTGATGGCGATACTGATGCTCGGTTGGGTCGCGCTGTTCCCA
>JAQNCU010000318.1 GCA_029077775.1 Acidocella sp.
CACCGCTTCGCGCGTAATGGGTTTGAAGAGGTACTCCATAACCCCCATGCCGCGCGTTATATGGCGGTAGAAATCAACCTCAGCACTGTCGCCGATCACCAAAACCCGAACGCCCGGCTCCACGACGTCAGACAATTCGCCGAGGGCCTGCAAGGGTTGCTCTTCACCAGCTATGTCGACGATAAGCACTTCAGGCGTCTGCAACTTTGCCATCGCCGCAATCGCTGTCCGGACAGTGCCGCGCCGAATATCCATGCCGCCAGTGGAGGCATCGCTCAGACTGTCGCGCAAGACCTGCTCGCTGGCGGGGTCACTTACGAAGGCGAGAACTGTCAACCGGTCTGGCCGGCTGACAAGGCCACCATCGGAGAGACCGCCAAACGCTCCCTGGTTGCTCATGTCTCGTACTTTCCAGATACGTTCACCCGGCGTGCCATTAGCTGCCACCGTTGAATGAAGAGGCGGGTGATTTTGGTAATATCTCCGTCTGGATGCCTGTGGCGTTACCGTTCGAGGTTGCCCTTTCGACACCACCCACCGCAATAATACCGTTTACCCCTGGTTCAGATTGCCCGCTGATAAGGTCGGATTTCTGCGCGGCCTGCTGCGCGATCGTCTCATTCGCGGCACCGGTTTCCGCCCATGTGCCGGGACGGTCAAACGGGTTAAAGGCGCCCTGGCAGCCGGCAAGACTGAGCAAGGCAGCGCAGGTGAGCATGGAGATATAGAAGCGCATGGAAATTGCCCTCATCACTGCACCATGAACCCCGCATCGCCCGGAATGCTGGCTTTTGCGGCATCGGTTCCGTTATCCCGCAGAAGCAGAATACGTTGCAGGTCGTTCGGCGGCGACCAGCCGTCATCAGGCGAGGCGATGGAATTCGGATTGTCTACCGGGTTCACGATATAGGGCGTAACCGTAATCACCAGTTCTTGTTGTTCGCGCTGGAAGGCATTACCACGGAACAATGCGCCGACAACCGGAATCTCGGAAAGCCCGGGCAATCCGTTATCCACTTGGTTCGTCGTGTCTTCAAGCAGGCCTGCAATTGCCATGCCCTGCCCTGAGCCTAGAATAACAGTTGAGGATGCGGCTGTGACATCCAGCGATGGAACCGAAAACACTTCCGATGAACCGGAGGAGGAGACGATGGCTGAATTCGCGCTGCTGATCGAACTGATTTGCGGCGAGACTTGCAGTGAGATCCGCCCGTCGGAGAAAACAGTTGGAATGAAGGAGAGCAAAACACCATAATTTTTGAATGTAACCGTAATCTCGCCGTTGTTGCTGGAGACCGGAATCGGGAACTGCCCGCCAACCTGGAAATCTGCTTGAGTGCCGGAGAGTGTCGTTAGCGTCGGTTCGGCCAGAATATGAGCGAGGTTGTCGGTTGCCAGCGCGTCGATGATGCCTTCGAAGTTGCCGCCTGGGAACATAACGCCAACACCGCCCTGTGCAGAGGTGGACAAGGATTCAGCCGCCGATCCAGTGCTGCCCGTTAGCGCAAACTTACCAATGGAAATCGCGGAGTTGCCGACACTACCCCAATTGATGCCCAATTCGCGCGTCACCGTACGGGACATCTGTGCGATACGCACCTTCAGCTCCACCTGGATCGGTTCCTGCACCGTGAGGTCGTTCGTTACCTGCCCGTTGGGCGAGATCAGCTTTGCCTGATTGACGATGCGGTCCGCATCCTCGGCCGTATCAACCGAACCGCGAACAATCATCCCGCCAGTCTCTGTTTCGGCAGTAACCCCGCTGCCCGGCACAGCCAGTTGGGACTGGCTTGCAACTCTGTGGCTGGTGTAATCCGAGGGATTGACCGTGACAGCGTATTGCGCGATGCGATTGCCAGAGGCGTCTGTCGCAACAACATCGGTTTCACCAGGGGATTTGCCGAACACGAACATTGTACCGGGGCTAGCAGGGCGCACGGAAGCAATGCTGTCATCTGCGACAAAAAGATTTGCGACCGGTCTCGGCAGCTTGATCAGCTTGCCCTGCCCTTTTGCGATCTCCAGCCCTCCATAATGCGCTGGAGGAATGATTTGCGCCTGATTGCCTGAGGCTGGCGAAGCCGCCTGAGCCGCGCCGCTATCTCCATCGCTGGCGGTCTGCGCTGACGCGGCAGTGGCCGCCAGGAGCAAGCCCAGCATTGAAATGGTCAGAGGGGCACGCATCAAAATTTAAACTCCCCGGTGTCTCCGGATGAAATCACATTCACCGTCGTTACAGGCTGTGGTGTTGGTTGCGAAGCTGAGAGCGCCGGCGAGACCTCACCCGCATACACAGGCACGAACGCCGGGCTGCTGCCAGAGGGAGAATTCTCTGCCGAATGTACGATTAAAGACAATTTGCCGAGATTAACCGCGACAAGACAACGCGCCGCCTGCTCCTGCGTTACTTCCAGGGTAACGGTGGATGCCGGCTGCTGATTATCTTTGTTGCTGTTGTCGCTTGAATCTTTAATCAGCTCCGATCCGGTGGCGATGACGCGTACATCGCTCAGCACGATTTCGGCGGCGATGCTTTTTGCATCCGGCGCACCCACGATATTCTGGGTCAACAATATATCAACACGGTCGCCAGGCCAGATTAACCCATCGGCGCCAGTTACATTATCCACCGCCACGGTTACAGCCCGCATGCCAGGCTCCAGAACCGCTGCGAGAAATCCGTGGTCACCAGGATAGATAACGCCGTCATTGGTAATCACGCCGCCTTGCGCGAGAGGCGTTCTAATCATGGCGCCGGTTAACACAGTGCGGTGCTGCGGCGTGTCGATGATGGCATTTGCCGGCACAGCGCCAACGGGTACGGTGGCGCTGGAAAGATCTGTGGGCTGGATCAGCGCGCCACCTGATAAGGGCAGCGCCGCAACCAGAACCTGTTCCGTAGTTGGCGCCACCGCGACAGGCGCTTTGTGGCTCTGGTTCAGAATGGAGTAGCCGAACACCACCACCGCAGCCAGTGCGGCGATAAGTATGGCAAATATGCCGAGGCGGAAAACCATGAGCGACCTACAATTTCAAAATTTGCGGCAGAAGCACCGCGAAAGCACCGCCAGCGATGGCGCACGCATAGGGCAGCGGTGCCCGCCGCTTGATGCGCCAGCGCTCTGCCCTGAGAAAGCGACGGAAGAAAGAGCCAGCCCTGGATGCGGCCGGTTTGCGTATCACCAAAGACAGCAGAAGGTAAAGAATTGCCAGGACGCCGCCGAGGATCACCACATTTGCGAGGAATGCGGATTCCAGCCTTACGGAAGGCGGGATGAGCAACACCGAAGCGGCCCAAAGCTTCACGTCTCCGCCGCCCATCAATCCGGCCACCCAAAGGCCAAACAACAACAAGAACATCGCCAAAGCGGCCGTCAGCGCAGGAAACAGATCATGCTCAAACGTCCGAAGCACTGCACCAACGAGCAGAAGCGAAGCGGCCACGTAATTAGGGACAGTCCGCACCGCAAGATCATGAAGTGCCGCAAAGAACAGAAGAACCAGCGCGGCGCATTCCAACGTTAAGCTCATGCCAGCCCCGGTGCGTTTGGATTCAGCCCCATTCTCATGGTCCCGCCCTGTTAATCGACCAACTCATTTAGCCCCTACCAATCATTCTCCAAAGCAGACTACCAATACCTATCGATTCCTTTGTAAACAATGTTTGTACAAAACTGAAAAAAATTAGCGACAAAAGAAAATTATCTTTTAAACCGACAGAATCTTCAAAAACGTGGCAATTATTAATCAGTACGTAGATATCCCGACATATTTTACTTGACACCACGAGTCGGGTTGGATTCTTTTATCGTTATGAGAGACGATGACGCCCGCAAGCTGGACCAC
>JAQNCU010000319.1 GCA_029077775.1 Acidocella sp.
GGCTACACAGCCTATCTTGTTCAGACTCTTTACCCTAGGGTCTTCTCCAAGCAAAAAAATCGTTCAGGTAAGGGTGTTGATATTCAAATGACCGTTGATGTGTTAACGAACGTGTATCAAAACAACTTAGATACGGTTTACTTAGTTTCCGGCGATGGTGACTACGCCCCTCTGATTCATGAGGCACAGAGAATGGGAAAGCACGTCATTGTCGCAGCCCTTTCCAGTGGGTTGAGCCCCAAGCTGAAACTCATTGCGGATGGCTTCTTCAATCTTGACGGCTGCTACTTTGAATGAGTGTGGTCAGCTAATTTGATGGGCTGATGTTCAAGTTTGGTGATGGTCATGCCGACAAGGACTTTCATCCAAAACGGCGTCAGCTTTCACGGACGCCGTTTTGCATTTAGTACTGCGGATTAGAATGGCGGATCATCCCCCGCCTCTTCGAAGAGACTGGCCTGGATGAGGTTGTGACGGGATCGCTCATCGTAATAGCGCTGAATCTGGGCGAAGTAGCGATTCTCGAAGTCGTTCATCACCCCTTGCAGGAAATCGAGGATTTTGACTGCGGCCTCGTCGGATAGCGGAGGCATGATTGGGTAGTCGAAGTCTGGTTTGTGTCTCATGGTTTTTTTCGAACTCATCATGACCTCCCCGATGCCCGGCGTTGTGCGGGTAGACTGGGTTGGGCAAACACGTCCAGATAGAGCTTCTCATCCAGCACCGGCAAGTTGCGCTGTGCGGCCGCCGCGAGCAGTTCGGCGGCCAGTGTGGTGAGGATGCGGTAATTCCCGGCGGCGTGATCGCACAGGGTATGACGCAGTTGATCGGTCATCAGGCTGGCGTTGCCCGCACCGCGGGTCAAGTGTTCCAGACAGGCCAACAACTCTTCGCGACTGGCAAACTCGGTCGTCAGCCGGGTACGGATGCGACTGCCCAGCGGAATGAGTTCCTCGCGGCGCAACTTCTCGATCAGTCGCGCATCGCCCGCCATGACGATGCACAACAAGGGTTGCGAGTCGAAACGGGCACTGGCCAGAAGGCGCAATTCAGACAACACCTGCGGCGTCATCTCCTGCGCCTCGTCGATCAGCAGCACCGGACGACAACGACTGGACTCCAGATGGCTGAACCAGCGCTCCCGCAACGCCTTGAAGCCACCCCAGCGATTGGAGGGCCGTAGCGGTACGGCAAAGATGTCGCCCAACTCGCGGTAAAAGTCCGCCAGATTGCTTTGCGGATGATTGATCGCGCCAACGGTTATGTCGGGCAGCTTTTTAAGCCGTTCGGCCAACAGACGCAGGACGATGCTTTTGCCGCTACCCGGATCGCCATGGATCATCGCAAAGCCGCCTTCACGGACTTGCGCATGCTCGATGCGCCACAAGAAATTCTCGATCTTCGGTGGCGCATAAATCGCCTCCGTTGGCAGTTCCGGTGAGAAGGGATTCCATTTGAGTCCGTAAAGCGCCAGTAAGGTTTGATTCATGTGGACGCCTTGTCGATCGTCGGTAAATAGGCGGTCGGCACGCCGGTGGCGGCATAGTCACGCAATAGCTCTGTCATCAAGGCGGGCAAGCCCGATGGGGGCAATGGTGACAGGTCGGCATGGGCTGGCGCCATGCGGCGGCGCTGACCGGTGGCATTGGCCGATTTATCCAGCGGATAGATCGGACACAGGATCGCACCCGTACGCGGGTCGACCAGATTGACGCGGGTCAAATCCCAGCGGGCATAGCGCACGTGAACCCGTTCAAGATGTCGGTAGGCGGATGGGATTTCGAAGCGACCGCCGTCGAGACTCACCGTGCCATCGGAACGCCGCTGACGACGTATCACCTCAATGCAGAACGCAGCAGCCAACACCACTGCGGTCGGACAGTCGCGCCGCACGCTGGGGCCAGCGAGATAGTGCGCCAGCGGCGTGGCATTGATTTCCGTATGTTTGCTGCGGTGGTACTCCTGCTCTGTCCAGGCTTGGGTCGCCAGATTGAGTGCATCGAGCGTGAGGTTCGGCTCGCCTTCGAGCAGTGCCATCAGGCGACCTTCAATCCGACCCCAGAAGGATTCCTGCTTGGCATTCTGGTAGGGTGAATACGGCAAGGTGGTTTGATGCAACACGCCCAGCCTGGCCAGACCATTGGTCGTTTCTTCCGCCAGCATGGCCGCGCCGTTATCCGTCATCAGGGCGCGCGGCAGCCCTCGCTTCATGAAGGCTTGCATCAGGGCATGAACCAGGCTCTCAGCGGTTTCATCCAGATACCATTGCAAATGACAGACCAGGCGCGAACGGTCGTCGATGACACCCATCAGCATGGGTTTCACCCACTCGCCTGAGCGGGTCAGCACGCTGCGCGAACCATGATGGAAATCCAGGTGCCACAGCGCATTGACATGATCGACCTCGAAACTGCGTACTTCCAATCGTTCGAGTCGGTCGCGGGCGGCCAGTGCACCTGCGGTTGCGCGTTTGGGCTGTGCCTGGCGAAACATGCCCTGCGCCTTGAGATAACGGCGGATGGTGGGATAGGAAGGTAGTGCGGTGTCGCCTCCCTTGAGGGCTGCGCACAGGTTGTCGAAATGCAGTTGCGCAGTCCAGCCCGGATGTTCTCGATACTGGATAGTCAAGGTCTCGATGACGTCCGGTGCCAGGCTGGGGAAGCGGCCTACATCCCCGCGCAGCCTATCTTTCAGGCGGGCAACCGGATCAACGGCACGGCGTGCGGCGTAGTACCAGCGTTCCAGTGTGGAGGTGCCGAACGCGACATCCAGCCCGGTCAGCGGGTGACGCCAGGTCTTGTTGGCCAGATTGACCAGTTCGGCATGCAATTCGCCGGGCGCAGGAGGTGCGGCCAGCAACGGGCCGATGATCGCGAAGCGCAGCCGTGCCAGACGATCACGTTTGAACGGATCGGATTGAGTGTTGAATGTGTTCAGAAGGTTCTCCCAATAATGCCCTGCCGACGGCAGGGCTTGTGGGACGAAGAGTACAAACCCTCAAGAAGACTGACTATTGGCAAGTTCTGCGGGTGATGGGCGCACCTCGTTTAACGTGACCGGAATTTGACCGTCAGGGGCGACAGGAAGATCAGCAGCCGCTGCATCGCCTCTTCGGGAATCCCAGCAAAACGCTCAATCAGGCTGAGCGGGAGAAGGCGTAAATCAACGGGCGGCATAAAGCGGGCACAGCTGGCCTGCCACAAGGGCGTAATTGGAAATAGCTCGCGCCACCACTGTCGCCAGCGATAAATGGTGCGCATGGGAATGTTCAATGCCTCGCTCAGTTGCGCGATGATAGAGGCGGCGTGGGCACGACCGGCCGACATGAGCACCACCGCCAATCCGAGATAGACGCGCCTCCCCAGAAAGCGCACCGAAATCGAGGTGGTGCGCTTGCGGCATTGATTGCAGCAGAAACTGAAACGGGATTCAAAATCAGGGCGAACAACTTCCGGGCAGCAGCGCGGTTTGCGAGGATAGTTGGCGCGATGCAGAATACCGCCACAGGAACAGCCAGCGGATCGGGTCTCGCTCGCCAAGGCTTCGTCAATTTGCAGAAGCAACACAGAAAACTTGGGGTCTTGCAGAAGAATGTGGCACACTTTGAGCGTCTCGAGTCTTGGTAAACGAGAGACTCCCCCAAATGGTTCGTTTGTTCAAGTTCCGCGAGGGGGATCTTCACCAACCCATCATGCTATTTGATCAAAAAAGCGAAAAAACCCATCAGGATGAGTGACTGTACTCATTTTGTCGCCGCAGCAGTGCTGTCGATCAATCCCGACACGGGTGTCGTCCAGGTGTGGAACGGCGGTTTGCCTTCTGTG
>JAQNCU010000320.1 GCA_029077775.1 Acidocella sp.
CAAAAAACGATTACAAAACAACCGCCTAACGGTTTCCGGCGGCTATCGCTGGCGATGCTGGCGACGAGCAAAGCGGCGGAAGATTTTACCGGATTGTCAGACGGGGAGGGGAGTCCGGGGGCTGTTTTGGCTGCCTTCAAGGCGGCGGCGCCCTATCTCGGCCTGTCGCACCGGGCAGTACACGCGGTGGACTGGCTGTTCCGGTTCACCCAGAGGCAGGATTGGGAGCCTGGCAGTCGCCCGGTGGTGTGGCCCTCGGCCTTCATGCAGGCCGAGGCGTTAGGGCTTGGCCTGAGCCAGGTGAAAGCATTGAACCGCTATCTGGTCGAGCTTGGGCTGGTGGTTATGAAAGACAGCCCGAACGGCAAACGCTATGGCCGGCGGAACAAGGTCGGGCGGATCATCGAGGCGTATGGGTTCGATCTTTCGCCCCTGGCGGTTCGCATGGCCGAATTCCGGGCGGTGGCGGAGAAGGGGCGAGAAACCCGCGAGGCGATCCGCCAGCTTCGCCGGCGTGCGAGCATCGCCGGCACGGGGTTGCTCCAGATTGCCTCGACGGCGGCCGAGTATGGAGTGCTGGACCCTATATGGCAGTCGCAGGCGGTCGAGGCGCAGAAGCTGGCCCGGCGGCTGACCAAGGTCGACCGGCTGGACGAGCTGGTCCTTGGCGTGTCTTGCCTTGAGCGGCGCCAGCAGGAGGCGCGAGAGCGCCTGGAGGCGCTCTCGCTTCCCGCTGCAAAAGCAAGCTTTTCCGCGACTTATTCTGTGGAAACCGGCCCCATGGGGCCGGAAACCTGGCCCCATAATACATCTACAAACCAAACCCTTTATCCTTCGGATACAGTAATTGCTCGGGAGAAAAGTGGTTTGGTTTCCGGTGGTGGAAAAAACCCGACCGTCTGGGATGGTTTGGATGCTGGCAGTGTGGCGCGGACGCAACAAGACGAGGGGCGTCAGCAGAGCGGGCAGAAAGGCCCGGCAAGCGGAGCAGAAAGGCAAGTAGGCAGAACTGCGCGGGTGGCAGAATCCGATAGCGGCGCGGTGCTACGAATTACCCCGGACGAGCTGGTGCGACTGGCACCGCGGTTGAAGGCCTATCTGACGAAATCCGCTCCGGCCTGGTCTGACCTTGTGGAGGCGGCGGACTGGCTGCGGCATGATCTAGGAGTTTCGCAACCGTTATGGGGGGATGCCTGCCTAGTCATGGGGCGGGAGCAGGCGGCGATTGCGCTGGCGATCGTCTCGACCAAGCCAGAGGGTTATTTCAAGGGCAGTGCAGGTGGGTATTTTCATGGGATGGTGGCGAAAGCGCGTACCGGCAACCTCAATCTCTCGCGCACGATCTGGGGGATGCGGAGCGGCCAGGAGGCAAGGTCAAGCTCCCACCCGCAGAAGCGGACGTTCTGCCCGCCAGTATCCGGAGACCTTTATCGGGGACGTTGATGGCGGCATTGTGGTTACGGTGAGCGCCGCAATGGGAGCACACATCCATGGTCTTACTCGCCCTGGCGCACATCGCGCGGAGGCCAGCTTCGGGCAGATTTCGCAGCCAGTCCACGATCCAGCTATGGGGTTCGCTGCCAGGGGTTACGCATGAAAAATGGTGGCATAGTTGACGGCATGGAATCGGGTGTGATTCGGGGAGTCTCCTTGAAATAGGGGGACCTGAATGTCGGTGAAGAAACTTGTGGAAGAATTCTCGGCCCTGGAAGACCCCCGCTGTGGCGGCAAGGTCGAGCACCGGTTGATTGATATTCTGGTGATCGCGGTGTGCGCCGCGATTGCCGGCGCTGAAAGCTGGGAGGATTTCGCGCTGTATGGCCGCAGCAAACTGGACTGGCTGGGGACGTTTCTCGCGCTGGCGAACGGCATCCCATTTCATGACACGTTCCGGCGCGTGTTCACGCTGATCGATACCGGGCGTTTCGAGGCATGTTTTGAAGGATGGGCGCGCTCATTCGGGCGACCATGGAGCGGGAAGTCGTGGCGATCGATGGGAAAACGATCCGCGGCTCGTTTGATCGAGGCCGGGAGCAAGCAGCAATTCACGTTGTCAGTGCATGGGCCTGTGATCGACAGCTGGTGCTCGGCCAACGTCAGGTCGGCGACAAATCGAACGAGATCACCGCGATCCCGGAATTGCTCGACGTGCTGGACATCAAGGGGGCCATTGTCACGCTGGACGCGATGGGGTGCCAGCGCGCCATCGCGTCCAAAATTCCAAAATTCTTGAGCGGGGTGCTGATTATCTTGTCACCCTTAAAGCAAACCAGGGGAAGAAATACAGCGCCGTTCAAGCCCTTTGTGCAACCACTTGCTTCAGCCGCTCACCCGCTCATCGGCCGGTGCATGACGAGTTCGATGATGGGCATGGCCGCCTTGTTCGGCGCCGGGTGTTCGTCTGCCCCGATGCTCTTGCGCTGGAACCGCTTCGAGACTGGCCGGGTTTGAGGAGCGTTCTGGCCGTGGAAACCATCCGCAGCGTCAACGGGTCCGGCAAGACTGAGGCCGAAATCCGCTACTTTCTATCCAGCAGCGCTGCCCCGCCAGAAATCCTGGCGAAAGCGATCCGCCAACATTGGCAGATCGAGAACAGCCTCCACTGGGTACTCGACGTCACCTTCAACGAAGATCACTGTCGGATCCGCGATCGCAACGCCGTCCACAATTTCTCGCTGCTCCGCAAGATCGCGAACAATCTCGTTCGCCGTCATCAGAAATCAAAGGCCAGCCTGAAGGGCCGCCGCAAAATGGCCGCCTGGGACAACCGTTATATGGAGCAAGTGCTCACCGGCATCTTTCATGCGTAACCCCTGGCGAGAAGTTACGTTTGATCGGTGGCTGGCCCAGTGCCGTGATGATGTGAAGGCTGGGCGAGGTATCGCGCCAACTTGTTGCCGATAAATCCGGCTACGGTCCCCATCGCATTACGATGCGGTACCCAATTTCGTCCGCCGTGGGCGTAACCGCCCCAGAATGGCCCGACCGATTGCGCTGCCGCCCAACGTGAACAGCACGACACTACCCATCTGCCAGACCAGCAAGGTCGCAAAACTATCTGCGCTGTGAAACAGACGGAGCGAGAACTCGGCCGCAGCAGCAGCGGCCATGGCACCGCACAGGCAGGCGTGGGTGGTACGGAACAGCGGACTGCGTCGCAGCAAGATTACCATGGCAATGGCTGGTACGATGCCGGCAACTGCGATCGCGGGAATGCAGGCGATGTCGGTATGGATGCGCAGTGCACCACCCTGGGTGGACGCCGACAGTAACAGGCATTGGCGGCCGAGCACGCCGAACCAGATCAGCATCATCCCGACCGGCAGCGCCAGTTTCCATCCCGGTTGATCCGGTCGCCCGGCGCAAAATGCCGCATAGGCGGCGATGATGGCAGAAAACCCTGCCAGAGCTTCGTCCAGAGCAAAACCAGGGCGGAGCCAGAGAGAGGCCAGATTTGGCCGCGGCCCCATCATCAGCGTCACCAATGCCAGCGCGGGGAGCGTGATAGCGAGCCATAGGATCGTGGTCGGACCCGGCGCGCGCAGGCGCCGGACCGGCGTCAGATCGTTCGTCAAGGCATCGATCAGATTTTCAGTCCGCATCGTCCACTCCCATCGCGCGACGCAGGCGCTTGATCGCCCGGAAGGTTCCGACCTTCAGGGTCGCGACGCTCAGGCCCGACACGGTCGACGCCTCACGCAAGCTCATCTCTTGCAGTTTCATCATATCCAGAATCTCCCTGTCACGGGTCGACAACTGCCCGACCGCTGCGTGCATGG
>JAQNCU010000321.1 GCA_029077775.1 Acidocella sp.
GGCTTTCGTCTGTTCTGGTGTTCAGAGCGCAATGATCATGGTGTTGGTCTGCTTGCCATCGCGGGATCGTAAGGGCTGCGAGCCGCTTGGCTTCCCGGCGACCCCGTGCGACGGAATCAAGGATCAACCCGCATGAAAATGCCAGCATTGATAACAGGATAATCCCGGTTGCCAGAACGGCTGTTGGCAGTTTGGGCACCATGCCGGTTTGGAGGTAATGAAGGATTATCGGAGTCCCGAGCGCGATGCCAAGTGCGAGCAGAACAACGCCGTTGGCCGAAAAAAACTGCAAAGGCCGTTCTTCTTTGATCAGAACGACGATCGCCCGCAATATCCGCAGCCCGTCTGTGTACGTGCGCAATTTCGATGAAGACCCGCATGGCCGCTCGCGGTATAATACCGGCATTTCGGCGATGGGCATCATGAGATCGAGCGCATGGATAGTGAATTCCGTCTCGGTTTCAAACCCCGCTGCCAGCGCAGGAAAGCTTTTGACAAAGCGCCGGCTGAAAACGCGGCAGCCTGAGAGCATGTCTTTGATCCGGTCGCCAAAGACCGCGCGCACCATGCCGGACAGCATGATGTTTCCCAACCGGTGGCCACGCCGATAGGCGGCATTGTCCTGACCTCCGGTTTCCTCAACCCGTGCCCCATTTACCATGTCGAGTTGGTCGTACACCAGCAGGTCAACCATCGCGGCGATATTGGTGAGGTCATAAGTGTCGTCACCATCGACCAGAACATAGGCGTCGGCCTCGATATCGGCGAACATGCGGCGAATGACATGGCCTTTGCCCTGGAGAGGCTCGCGCCGCACGATGGCACCGGCGGCGGCGGCGATGGCCCGCGTGTTGTCGGTTGAATTATTGTCGTACACATAAATTGCCGCACCGGGCAGCGCGCTGCGCGCGTCCGTAATAACTTTGGCGATGGTTACGGCCTCGTTATGGCACGGAATAAGGATCGCCAGGCGTGCCGGCCGCGCGTTGGACAAGCCGATGAACGGTGACGGTGTGATCGAAGCCGGGTGTTGCGATGAATGGCTGTTCACGTCAGGATTCGGGGCTGAGCGGGGCGGGATGCAACATCGCGTCCGCGGCTGTGCGACGGCCTGGGTGCTGGGGGGTTGCGGTCAAAAACCAATAACCGAAAAGCAGATTTTCGAGTGCCGTGCGGCGGCGAAAATTTTTGATGGACAATGCACGGAACCGTCCGGGCGGCGAGCCATCCAAGGCAGATTGGATCAGTTTCACCTGACGTCTGGATGCCAGTGGGAGCAGGCCAGGATTGCCGGCCAGCGCCTCCGTATGGCGGCGCATCATGGTCATAAATATCTTGGGCCCTCGCCGCAGCGCCGCGAGCGCACGTGCAGGTAGCGGGCGCGCTGTGCCCATCAGGTTTCGCTTATGCAGCCTGTACAGAAGTTGCGGTTCTTCATCGAAATAGATATGGCCGCCGCAGGCAGACACCACGATATAGCTCCACCAATCATGTACGGTACCCGCAGGCGGTGTGATGATGGCGATCAGCGATGCGGCCCGCGCGTTGATCACCAGTGTGTTGCCATTGGCGATATTCTGCGTCAGGCAGGCTGGGAATCCGGGAACCGGGTTGTGGTTGACCGAAAGCCGAAGGTTTTGCAGCGTCTCATTTACGAGAAACTGGCGGGCGCAATAAAGCGCCGGAGTGTCGTTGTTGCCAGCAAGCCAGGCCATGGCGTTTGCCAGTTTTTCGGGCAGCCAGACATCATCCTGGTCGGCAAAAGCAATCGCGGATTGACTGCGCGCCGCAGCCTCCCGCAATAGCGCAAGGAAGCTGGGCGCCGCGCCCAGATGCACGCCAGACCCGGAGGATTGCACACAGCGCCCTGCGGGGAGAGACGCTGCGAATTCCTGCATGATGGCGACGGTATCGTCGGTCGAGCCATCGTCACGCCAGAACAGGGTCCAGTTTTCATGGCTCTGCGTAAGCAGGCTTGTCAGTTGAGCGCGCAGAAAATTCTGACCGTTAAAGGTAGATAGAATAATCGTGACAGTCGCCGACGAGCCCGCGCGCGGTTCAATGAAACCATGATCATCCATAGATAATACGTTACATTATCGTATTGTTCCGGACAACACATAATGGATACGTAACAATTTTTGAGACGATTAAATTGTATTATTTACGTAATGAATTCTTGTTTAATCACTAGGCACTGATTGCACGTATGATCGCCCCTTGTGCTTAAAGGGTCATCAAACTCGCGACGATTGGCGGCAGGCTTGCCTGCCAGGGCGGCAGGGTGACCGCGAAAATTTGGCCGAGTTTGGTGCCATCCAGCCGGGAATCGGCGGGGCGGCGGGCGGGGGTTGGCCACTCTGCCGTTGAGATTGGCGTCAGCGCGGGCGCCGGACCACCAAACAGGGCGGCCTGGGCGAAAATTTCCTGCGCGAAGCCGAACCAGGTCGTCTCCCCCGCATTGGTGGCGTGGAAAATTCCTTGATATTGCGCCTGCCAGCCTGTGCGGCGCAGCGTGTCGATGATGGCGAAGATCGCCGCCGCCAGATCACCCGCCGCCGTGGGCGTGCCGCGCTGGTCCGCCACCACGCGCAAAGCTGGCATTTTGGCACCAACCGTCAGCATGGTGCGCGCGAAGTTCTTGCCGTGCCCAGCATATACCCAGGCCGTCCGCAGAATGATCGTGCGCGCGCCACTGCCCAGTATCGCGGTCTCCCCGTCCTGTTTTGTCTGCCCGTAAATGCCCGTGGGGTTGGTTGGGTCGGTCTCGACATAGGGCGCACCCTTATTGCCGTCGAAGACGTAATCGGTGGAGACATGAATAAGCGGAATGTCCGCCGCATGGCATAAAGCAGCGAGATGCGCCGGGCCGGTATGGTTGCCCGCGCGCGCCGCCGCGATATCGGATTCAGCCGCATCGACCGCCGTGTACGCAGCCGCGTTGATGACAAGTGCGGGGGCGCAGGCATGGAAGGCGGCGGCAATCGAGTCGGGTGATGCCAGGTCGAAGGCCGGGCGGCTGACAGCGGTGAACGCCTCGGCCCGTGCGGTGGCCAGCCGCACCAGTTCACGCCCGAGTTGGCCCGTAGCGCCTGTGATCAAAATCATGGGTACGGGAACCAGGCAGATGACGGGTTGAAGAGCGGCGCGATCTGGTCTTTACCCGAGAGCAGCGCCGCATCGGGCGATACCGGCCAGGGGATGGCGAGGGTCGGGTCATCCCAGACCACGGCGCGCTCAGCCCCCGGGTCGTAATCGGCGGTGACCTTATAGATCACCTCGGTATCCGGGGCGGTTGTGCAAAACCCGTGCAGAAAGCCGGGCGGTATCCAAAGCTGCGACCAGTTCTCCGCGCTCAATCGAGCGGCGACATGCTGACCGAAGCTGGGCGAGCCCTGCCTGATATCGACCGCGACATCCCAGATCTCACCCTTGATAACACGCACCAATTTACCCTGGGCGCTTGGGGCAAGCTGGCAATGCAGCCCGCGAATGGTGCCGGGCTGCACGGACAGGCTGTGATTATCCTGCACGAAATGCTCGTCGAATCCTTCGGCTTTCAACTTCGTGGCGTTCCAAGTCTCAGAAAAAAACCCTCGGTCATCGCCGAATTTTCGCGGCGTGATCAGCAGGACTTCAGGAATGGCGAGAGGTGTGATGCGCATTACGGGTGGGCTCCAGCGGCGATGTCGGCGAGGATGCGGCCAAGCTCGGTCTTGCCGATCAGGGCTGCGCGGCGGGCCAGTGCCGCGGCGTCGATAAAGCCCATGCGGAAGGCG
>JAQNCU010000322.1 GCA_029077775.1 Acidocella sp.
GGCATGACGGTTGCCGAGGTCACGGATCTGCGCCGGAAGATGCGGGCGGCGGGAGCGAGCTTCAAGGTTGCGAAGAATCGTCTGGCTTTGCTTGCTCTTGATGGAACCCGGTTTGACGGTCTGGCCCCCCTGATGAAGGGGCCCACGGCGATTTCCTGGTCGACTGACCCGGTTGCTGTGGCGAAAGCCGCTGTCGACTTCGCCAAAACCAACGACAAGTTCGTCCTGGTGGGCGGCGCGCTTGGCACCCAGCTACTCGATGTAGATGGTGTCAAAGCACTTGCCGAACTGCCATCGCTTGATTCGCTGCGCGCCAAACTGCTCGGGCTGCTTAGTGCCCCGGCAACGCGGATCGCCGGTGTGCTTCAGGCGCCAGCCGGACAGCTTGCGCGGGTTTTTGCGGCGTATGCCGATTCCCGCGATGGCGGGGCCAGCAAGAGCGAGGCAGCCTGATGGGCTTCGTGCCTTGAGGATATATCGGGGCCGCGTCGTGCGGCCTTGCACAGAACCAATCAAAGCCTAGTTATTAGAAAGAGAATTGAAAATGACCGATCTTAGCAAGCTCGTTGACGAGCTATCGAAACTGACCGTGCTGGAAGCTGCCGAGCTTTCCAAGCTTTTGGAAGAAAAATGGGGCGTTTCAGCCGCGGCACCGGTGGCCGTGGCCGCCGCGCCGGCTGGTGGTGGCGCTGCCGCTGCCCCGGTTGAGGAACAGACCGAGTTCACCGTGATCCTCGCCGCCGCTGGTGAGAAGAAGATCAACGTGATCAAGGAAATTCGTACAATTACGGGTCTGGGGCTGAAGGAAGCCAAAGATCTGGTTGAGGGCGCGCCCAAGACGGTCAAGGAAAACGCGACCAAGGATGAGGCTGCCGCGATCAAGAAGACGTTGGAAGAGCAGGGCGCGACTGTCGAAGTTAAGTAATTTTTTGCCTTTCGCGGCGGGTGTTACCCGCTGCGGCCATAATGCCTAAAGGGCAGGCGGTTACCCCCGGGTGACCGCCTGCCGCCTGTTTTTCTGCTACCGGGCGTATTTTTGCCCGGTGGGTGGTGCCGGTTTTTGAGTGCCTGAAATTTTTTGAACGAGGGTGATGCGATGAACGCGATGAATGGTGGTCTTGGTAAAGGGTCTTTCACGGGCCGCAAGCGCATCCGCAAAAGCTTCGGGCGCATCCCGGAAGTGGCGCCGATGCCCAATCTGATCGATGTGCAGCGTGCGAGCTATGACAGTTTTCTCCAAATGCACATCAAGCCCGATGCGCGCACCCATTCGGGCATTCAGGAAGTGTTCAAATCGGTATTCCCGATCGACGATTTCGCCGGGCGCGGCCGGTTGGAATTCGTTCATTATGAATTGGAAGAGCCGAAATACGATGTCGAGGAATGCATCCAGCGCGGCATGACCTATGCCGCCCCGCTGAAGGTGATCCTGCGGCTGATCGTCTGGGACCTCGATGAGGATACCGGGGCGAAATCCATCCGCGATATCAAGGAGCAGCCCGTTTATATGGGCGACATGCCGTTGATGACCGATAACGGGACGTTCGTGGTGAACGGGACCGAGCGCGTGATCGTCAGCCAGATGCATCGTAGCCCGGGCGTGTTCTTCGACCATGACCGTGGCAAGACCCATTCCTCAGGCAAGTATCTGTTCACCGCGCGGGTGATCCCGTATCGCGGCTCATGGCTCGATTTTGAGTTCGACGCCAAGGATGTGGTCTATGTGCGGATCGACCGGAAGCGCAAGCTGCCGGCCACCACTCTGCTTTATGCATTGCCGTCGGTGGCGACCGAGGCACTGCGCGCGGCGCGGGCCGCCAAAGGTGAGACGCTGGAGATCGGCGAGATCAAAGGCATGGACCCCGAGGAAATACTCGGTGCATTTTATGGTCAGGTGATGTTCACCTGCACCAAGGGGCAGTGGGCCCGGCCATTCGAGGCGGAGGCGTTCCGCAACCAGAAGCTCATCGAGGATCTGGTGGATGCGGATTCGGGTGAGGTTGTCGCCAAAAACGACGAGAAACTGACCGCCCGCGTGGTCCGCAAGATCGCCGAAAAAACCAAGCGCGTGCTGGTGGCGCGCAATGACCTGCTGGGCCGGTTTGTTGCCGTGGACATGTACGACCCCGAGACCGGCGAGATTTATGCCGAGGCGGGGGAGGAGTTGGTTGAGGCCAAGCTCGCCATGCTGGAGGCCAAGGGCATTATGGAATTGCCGACCCTGGCGGTGGACCAGGGCAATGGCCCGTGGATCCGCAACACGCTGGCGGTGGACAAGAACAGCACCCGCGAGGATGCACTGATCGATATTTACCGGGTGATGCGCCCGGGCGAGCCGCCGACCTCGGAGACCGCTGAGGCGCTGTTCCGCGGCTTGTTCTTTGATGGCGACCGCTATGATCTCTCGGCGGTGGGCCGGGTGAAGATGAATATGCGTCTGGGGCTGGAGGCCGAGGACACCGTGCGCACGCTGCGCAAGGAGGATATTCTGCGCACCATCAAGATTATGTGCGAGCTGAAAGACGGGCGCGGCACGATTGATGATATCGATAATCTCGGTAACCGGCGCGTGCGCTCAGTCGGTGAGCTGATGGAGAACCAATACCGCGTCGGGCTGCTGCGTATGGAGCGCGCGATCCGTGAGCGGATGGGCTCGGTCGATATCGATAGCGTGATGCCGCATGATCTGATCAACGCCAAGCCTGCGGCGGCTGCGGTACGAGAGTTTTTTGGCTCCTCGCAGCTCTCGCAGTTCATGGACCAGACCAACCCGCTCTCGGAAGTCACGCATAAACGCCGTTTGTCAGCCTTGGGGCCGGGCGGTTTGACGCGTGAACGCGCGGGGTTTGAGGTGCGCGACGTGCACCCGACGCATTATGGGCGGATTTGCCCGATCGAGACGCCGGAGGGGCCGAATATCGGGTTGATCAACAGCCTCGCGACCTACGCCAAGGTGAACAAATACGGGTTCATTGAAACCCCGTATCAGCTGGTGAAGGATGGGGTGGTTCAGCCCTCGTGGAAATATCTCTCGGCGATGGAGGAAGAGCGGCTGACCGTGGCGCAGGCTGATGCTGCCAAGGATTCGGCGGGCAAGTTCACCAGCGACCTCGTTTCCGTCCGTCGCAGCGGGGATTTTCTGTTGGTTAAGCCCGAGGAGGTGACCGCCATCGACGTGTCGCCCAAGCAGCTGGTCTCCGTTGCGGCGGCGTTGATCCCGTTTTTGGAAAATGACGACGCGAACCGCGCGCTCATGGGCTCGAACATGCAGCGCCAGGCGGTGCCGTTGATCCAGTCCGACGCGCCGCTTGTCGGCACCGGTATGGAGGCTGCGGTGGCCCGGGATTCCGGGGCGACGATTGTGGCCAAGCGCGCCGGGATCATTGACCAGATCGATGGCGCGCGGATTGTGGTGCGCGCCACCGCCGAGGATGGGGCGACCAAGGGCGTGGATATTTACCGGTTGCGCAAATACATGCGCTCCAACCAGTCAACCTGCATCAACCAGCGGCCATTGGTGAAGGTGGGCGACCGCGTGGCGGAAGGTGACATCATCGCCGATGGCCCGTCCACCGAATTGGGTGAATTGGCGCTGGGCCGCAACGCGCTCTGCGCCTTCATGCCCTGGAACGGTTATAATTTCGAGGATTCCATCCTGATCTCGGAGCGGATTGCCCGCGATGACGTGTTTACCTCGATCCATATCGAGGAATTTGAGGTTATGGCGCGCGATACCAAGCTGGGCCAGGAGGAAATCACCCGCGATATTCCC
>JAQNCU010000323.1 GCA_029077775.1 Acidocella sp.
AGGCGCCGGCCCGCATTTCTGGACAATTTTGCCGCTTCGCCGTTTTTGGCCTGGCGCGATCTTGATATGCAGAACGCCGATTGGGACGCGCAAATCAAAGGCGTCGATGTCGTGCATTTCTATTCCTGGGGGTCGCTGCCTTCCACCGCGAATGCCGACCCGAAGGCGGATCTGGAACAGAATCTCGGCGCCCTGCTGGGGCTGCTGGACGCGCTGAAACGGCGCGGCCACGGCCGGGTTGTGTTCTCCTCCTCCGGCGGCACCGTATACGGCCCGCTGCAGCAGGTTCCCGTTCCCGAAACCCATGTTCTCGCCCCCATCAACGCCTATGGCGCCAGCAAGGCGGCGGCGGAGATTTATCTCAATCTCTACCATGCGATGCACGGGCTGGATTGCCGTATCGCGCGAATCGCCAACCCGTTCGGGGCCGGGCAAGATGTCTCCCGCGGGCTGGGCGCGGTTACGGCCTTCATGAACAAGGCCTTGAACAATCAACCCATTGAAATCTGGGGCACGGGCGAGGTGGTGCGAGACTTCATTCATGTCGCCGATGTCGCCGATTGTTTGGTCCAGCTCGCTACCGCGCCTGATCTCGGCGGGCAGCATGTGTTCAACATCGGCAGCGGCAAGGGCACCAGCCTGAACGAGATCGTCGCGGCGCTGGAGGCGCGTCTCAACCGATGAACGAACCCGCTTCGCGGGATTGGTGCTTGTGTTGAGGGCAATGGCTGGGCTTGGCGTGCGGGTTTTGTTTGAAGATTTGGGCGGCCTGGCCTGAGGATACTGGCTTCTTTCATTGCAAAGGAGCCTCCCATGACCCAGCCTGTTTTGCCGACCCCACCGATTGATCTGCGCCAGCGGATGATTGAAGACATGGAGATGCGCCGTTTCTCACGGGCGACGCAGCGCAATTACCTCCGTGATGTCGGGCGCTTTGCTGGATTTCTCGGGCGTTCGCCCGGTACGGCGACAGCGGACGATGTCCGTAAATTCCAGATTGTCCAGCGCAATGCTGGGATGCCGGCGCCGACCATGAACAGCATCGTTTCGGCATTGCGGTTTTTCTTCACGCTTACGGTCGACCGGCCGGATCTGGCTCACAAGTTGGTGCGGGCCAAGCACCCGCGCAATTTGCCGATGGTGCTGAGCCCCGATGAGGTGGCCCGGCTGCTTGAGGCCACCACCAGTCTCAAACATCGCGCTGCCCTTTCGGTTGCCTACGGCGCTGGCTTGCGGGTCGCTGAAGTGGCGGCACTCAAGGTCAGTGACATCGACAGCGAACGCATGCTGCTCAGGATCGAGCGCGGTAAAGGCGGGCGCGACCGCAACGCCATGCTGTCCAGTGATCTGCTGGCTGTGCTGCGCGCCTGGTGGAAGGCGGGGCATCAGCTGGGCATCATGCACAAGAACGGGTGGCTGTTTCCAGGGCAGCACCCGGCGAAGCCGATTTCGACCCGACAATTGCATCGTGTCGTTGTTGAGGCGGCACGGGCGGCGGGACTTACCAAACATGTCGGCCCGCATACGCTGCGGCACAGCTTCGCGACGCATTTGTTGGAAGATGGCGTCGATATTCGCGTCATTCAGGTGTTGCTCGGCCATTCCAAACTTGAGAATACCGCGCTGTACACCAAGGTGGCGACGAGGACGGTGCGGGCCGTGACCTGTCCACTCGATAAGGTGATGGCCTTGATGGTAGCCAAAGCGGCGCCTGGCCCCTGAGCGGCCGTGCGGACCTCACTTGAGGTCGCCGACATCTTCCGCGCCGAAGGCTGCCGCGCGACAAACAAGCTGAGAGTGCAGCGTCAATCAGGATGAGAATCGGCAGTTGCTGTGTCGGCGGAGGGCTGAGGGCGTAGCCCGAAGCCCGTAGGCGACACAGCAACTGCCGATCGCCCTTCTGCATGGGG
The DNA here is from genome assembly GCA_029077775.1 of Acidocella sp. GTDB lineage: Bacteria > Pseudomonadota > Alphaproteobacteria > Acetobacterales > Acetobacteraceae > Acidocella. The sequence goes on from JAQNCU010000323.1 coordinate 1,911, forward strand.
GCGCTGGTGGTTGGGGCCGACCCGCTATTCACGGTCATTTCCAGGATTGAGGAGATGCCGTGGGTGCCTGGTTGCCATGTCAACGATCATCAGATGAGGTTATTTATGAGACTTCGACAGACCCATGGCATTCCGGCCGCGGCCGCGAAGGCCGGTTTCAGCACGGCGACGGGCTATCGGATTGCCGGCGATCCGGTGCTCCCCTCGCAGCGAGGTACGGTTCGCGAGCGGCGCCGGCCAGACCCGCTGGCCGCTATGTTCGACAGCGAGATCGTGCCCCTCCTCAAGGCGGCGCCGGGATTGCGGGCGGTGGCGGTGTTCGAGGAGATGCGCCGCCGCTATCCCGATCTTGATCCGGGAATCAGGCGGACCATGGAGCGGCGCATCCGCGCCTGGCGGGCTGTGTATGGTCCCGAGCAGGAGGTCATCTTCCGTCAGCTGCACGAGCCGGGCCGGCTTGGCCTGTCCGACTTCACCGACATGGGCGATCTCGGCGTTTTAATCGCCGGACAGAATCTGGAGCACCGGCTTTATCACTTCCGGCTGATCTGGTCGGGCTTCGAGCATGCCCACGTCATCCTGGGCGGGGAGAGTTATGTCGCCCTCGCCGAGGGGCTGCAGAACGCCTTGTGGGCGCTGGGCGGCGCCCCCGCCGAACACCGCAGCGACAGCCTGTCGGCCGCGTTCCGCAACCTCGATGCGCAGGCACGGGTGGATCTGACCACACGATATGACACGCTGTGCCAGCATTACGGCATGGCCCCGACCCGCAACAACCGCGGTGTGGCCCATGAGAATGGCGGGATCGAGAGCGCGCACGGCCACCTGAAGGCGGCAGTGCGTGATGCATTGCTGCTGCGCGGGGCCCGCGATTTTGATGATCTGGCCGCCTATCGCCGCTTCATCGACGAAATCGTGGCGGCCAAAAACCGCCGCAACGCCGCCCGCATCGATGCCGAACGCGCCGCATTGCAACCGCTGCCGGACCGGCGCACCAGCGATTATGAAGAGATCATCGTCACCGTCACCTCCACCAGCAGCTTCACGCTGAAGAAGGTCTTCTACACGGTGCCCTCACGGCTGATCGGACACCGTCTGCGTGTGCGGCTCTATGACGACAGGCTCGATCTGTTCATCGGCGGGACCCATCTGATGACATTGCCGCGCGGCCGCCCAAAGGGGAATGGCGTGCATGGCCACGTCGCCGATTACCGGCACGTGATCCACAGCCTGCGGCGTAAGCCGATGGCGCTCCTGAAGCTGGTCTACCGCGATCAGCTCTTCCCGCGCGCGGCTTATGCCCGCACCTTCGAGCAACTGGTCGAGGCGCTGCCTGAGCGAACCGCCTGCCAGATCATGGTCGAGCTACTCAGCCTGGCCCATGAGCGGGCTTGCGAGGCCGAACTGGCCGAATTGCTCAACGCCGGCATCGCCGCCAACCGGCTGCCCGACATGGCCGCCTTGCGGCAACGCTTCGCACCAGATCCGGCAAGCTTGCCCGAAATCACCGTCCAGCTCGTCCCCTTGAGCGCCTATGACGCCCTGCTGGTGGGAGACGCCGCATGACCAAGCCAACCCAGGCCATCGATGGCCAGCGCCTCAGCCTTATCCTCAACGATCTACGTCTGCCCGCCATCAAGCTGGCATGGCCAGACTTTGCCGAACGCGCCGACAAGGAAGGCTGGCCCGCCGCCAGACTGCTCGCCGCCCTCGCCGAGCATGAGATCGCCGAACGCGACCGCCGCCGCATCGAGCGGCATTTGAGCGAAGCCCGTCTGCCGCCAGGCAAAACCCTCGAAAGCTTCACCTTCGATGCCGTGCCGATGATCTCGCGCGCCCAGGTGACCGCGATGTGCGCGG